>JBJTTW010000183.1:0-5245 GCA_046080385.1 bacterium | reverse complement strand
AACGAACAAGTTCAAGGCTGAGGAGGACGAATGACCGCAGTGCACTAGGCGTGCATGAGGATCATGAGGACGACGAAAACGCAGAAATTGGAGTTTCGCTACACGCCCAAGGTACAGCTTCAAGGCTTCAATCTCTAAAGTACTGTATGCCCAATTTAAAATACTGCACCGATAATGCTGCCATGATAGCTAGTGCTGGATATTTTCAATTTATAAGCATAGATGAAAAAAATAGGGAGCAATTTAATAATTACTCCCTGAATACTTTTCCTAAACTTACTTAAAATAGAGCAGCAATAGTGCCACTAGATGCCTCCATTTAAAAAATTCTCAAGGATTCGCCTGACAGTCCGTGATGAAAAATAAAATTTTTCATCACTTCCTTAAGAGCTAGACAGTCTTTGCAATATTTTTTTATTTATATCATCACCATTTTGCTGTAAATAATTTTTTATAGGTAAATTTTTCTCTCTGATTACTAGCAATTCTGGTTTTTGTAATTTATTTACACAGGCTAAATCAAAGTCCGCAACCATAGCCTTTTTGGTAATATCAACACCCATATAAACCCATTTATAAACAGTTCTTATATAGCGAGTGTTTTCTTCGTTCGTTAAATCAACGTATCTCTTATTAAAGACTTTACACTCTAGCTCTTTATTATTTTTATCGACTATTTTCAGATCCCCGATCTCAAGAGCATTAGAATAAGAGTATTTGACTTCTCCAAGAACAGTTTGATTAGTAATTGGAACGACCAAAACATTGTAAAGAGGACTATCATGCCAAGTTGGTATTGCTTTAACAACACAATATTTATCCTCTTCTAATTCCTTTGCTAAATCTTTAGGATCTTTTTTTTTCTGCTTTTGTGATTCTGTAAGTAATTTAGCCTTAGCATTATGCTGCTCTAGTAAAGCTTTTCGTGCATTTGGATTCGTGTAAAAAATCGAATAAGCAAAATTATCTTGCTGCCTTAGATTAGTTCGAACGCTATAAAGCAGCCCCTCAAAATAGTCTTTAGGCCCTATAGATTCAGCTAAAACAGGAATCACACCTAGTAATAATGCTAATAAAAAACTTGAGATTCTAAACATTATATGTGCTGAGTAAGCGAAGCTAAATCAGCAAGTATTTCTCCAGCATGCTGACTAGGATTCACATTAGGATATAATTTCACAAACTTTCCTTCCTTGTCAATCAAGAAAGAAATTCTTTTAATAAAAAGTCCATCAGCACCATAAAGCTTAGCTACCTCTTTCTTAGTATCAGCCAAAAGACTAAAAGGTAAATTATATTTAGCAATAAATTTTTTATGGCTAGTCTCATCATCAGCACTAACCCCGAAGACCTTCACCTCAAACTGCTTAAAATTATTAATATTATCTCTAATGGAACAAGCTTCAGCAGTACATCCGGGTGTGTCATCCTTAGGGTAAAAATAAATTAAAACATACTTACCACGATACTTAGATAGAGTCTCAGCTATTCCATTTTCATTATTCAAAGTAAAATCTGGAGCTAAATCACCAATTTCAAATCCACTATTCATCTCTGCCTTCTCCTTAGAACCTTTTTTAGAGCCACTCTTAATCACAGACTTAGGCTCATTTATTATTTTAGATTTTTGCGCTGCACAAGACATGCAATTAAATAAAATAGTTAGTAATAAAATAGTTTTTTTCATATAAAACCCAGCAATAATTATAATAGCTAATCACGAACAGCGAAACCCTCTGCATCTGTCTTAGAGTAAGAAAACTCGTCTAAAACAGCATATTTAAGGTCTGTAGAATTTTCCGGAATACAGCTTAATTTAAGGAAATCAGCTCCAGTATTATTTAATCCCAAATCTCCTTTCACTACTAAAGAAGACCCTGCCGCTAAATCTATGTCCTGAGTGAATTCAAATCTAATTCTTACACTATCTGCTAAATTACACTTTTTAAGCCTAAATGGAAGACTACCTAAATTCAGGAGACTAGCATGTTCATCACCAACAACCTTCATCTTATCTATCTTTAAGGCTGAGAAAGCTATAGTTTTAGCTAAATAAAAAGGATTCTCTAAAGCATTTAAGAAATAAGTATTCTTAAGATCTTCATTTTTCACTTTTAGTATAGAAGTAAGATCTAAGTATTCTCCAGTAAATTTATTTTTCACAGTGGCTTTCAGTGGATTAGTTTTAATTAAAAGCTCTTCTTCAAAGCTTTCTACAGGTAGATAAAAGAAGCTTTTCTCTACTGAAGCTATGCTTTTATAGCCTCTATCATAATTATAGATTTTAATACTATTTAAACCAGCTTTGCTATTAGTTATTATCATCCTTTCTCTAGCCTGCTGAGCTTCTATTGGACTGAGATTTAAATTACTCGTAATTTCAGAAATATCGATTTCACTCTCATTCAGTATATAGCTAAGTGAATTAATCTGCTTATCAGTACTAATCAGCAAATCTAGATGGGAGATATCTAAAATAAGATCAGCATTTAGTTTAAAATCCTGTATAGCAGGAGGTCTTAGCTTAATTAAGTCTCTTAGACTCTGCCAAGGAGTTTTCAAATAAAGACTTTTAAATTTATAGTCTAAAAGATAATCTCCATAATCTATATCTAAAGGAAATTTAAGCTTAAGCTCTTTTTCACTTAAAGAAATAAGCTCTAAAGGAAAAAGCTGATTAGTCAGTGGTTCTCTTAAGCGAAATTTATACGCCGAATCTAAATTCTGGATTAGACCTTCAGCTTCTAGCTCAAGACTCATATCTTTGCTATAGAAATCTTTCAGTGAGCGAAGCTTGGGATTAAAAGAAATGACTTTAGCTTTAAGATCCATAGCTAGACTAGATACTATAAAAGTTAGGATAAAAAGTACTTTCATATTAGATCTCCATTATTTTTTTAAAAACTATTTCTGCTTCTGGCTTAGCCAAAAGGTTTTTCATTACCAAGCTAGTAAATTCCCCGCCAGTACGAGCATCTAGGTCAGCTGTGAGTTCCGCTAATTTGAATTTATTCGCCCTAGTCTGCAATAAAGGATTAGCTAGCATATCCCCGATTAGATTACGTCTCTCAAAGTAGATTTGAGTTAGCTCAGTGAGAAGGTTTTCACGAATATTCGCTGAGACTCTAGCACTATTTACTATATCTATAATCTCTGGGTCATAGATTAAGCGATCTAAATGCCAAGTAAAGCGAAAGCCTGTATTAAATTCATTATCACTAGAGGCTTTGCGATTTTTATCCAAAGAACTATTTATACTACTATCAGCTGAATCATACCGATCTGAGCCACTAGTCTCTAAACTGGTTAAAGCATAATCAGAATTATCAAAAGATGTATCTATCTGCGGCAGAACATTTCTTAAACGAGCCTGCCGTTTATAAGCCCCAAACTGCATTCCAGAAGGAATCCCCGAAAACTGAAGAGCCTTAGCTTGAATCTCTTGGATAGTCGGCTCTAAAGAAAAAATCAGTTTTAATTTCTCCTTTAAATCTAATTCACTGGGCTTTGAATCAAAATTTATAAAATCTTGAATATTTTCTTCTTGAGTCTTATTAGCTGCAATATTTTTATTCACTTCAAGATCCTTGCCTATTGCTGATTGTATAATAGGCTGGGCAAGAGCGACATGGGACTGCTCACCATCTCCATTTTCTGCATTTAGTTCTAAATCTCCCAGCCTTAGCTGATATAGATCACCCCTAAAATTACCGATAAATAAAGAAAGATTTTTATCCTGCTGAGAAAAACTAGAAGCAGTAAAACCCTCTAAAAAATTTTCGTCTAAATTAAATTCCGCCGAACTTAGTTTATGCCACTCTGTGACTTCATTCCCCAGCCCCAACTTAGCGTAAAATAATCCAGTACTCGCAATCAAAAACAAACTGTCGTCTTTATGGAAAATATCCACCACCTGCATCTGTGAATCTTGATCAAAAACTAAACCCTTATCAGTTAAGCGACGCCAACTTTTTTTAGCAGCATCAAGCTTATAAACAGCATTATTTGAGGCAAGATAAATTAGCTCTTCCTTAAGCTGCTGTTGGGCGTGTAGCGAAACTCCAAGACGTCCCTTTAATTCAGAATTAGAGTTAAAAATCAATCCCTGATTAACTTTTACGATAATATTTTTCTTAGAGTTATAAATATAAAAACCATTTATCGTGAGTAAATAAAAAAGATTCTTAGATTTAAGAGAAGGCTTACATTGTAAAATACGCAGATTCGCCTTAGTTAGCAGCTCCCAGCGCAAAGATGAAATATCAGAAACATAAAGCCCAAGATCCGTACTTAAGTAAATTTTATCTTTAGTAAAACTAAGATCATTAACTCCCGTTTTGGTAAATATTCGCTGCTGATTTCTAATCAGCCCCACATTAGTTGCGAAATATACGTCAGTAGCATTTTGATAAATACGATTAACTTTAAAGCTTTCATTTTCATCCAAGAGGTTAATATTTGGCAGCAAAGATTCATCTACAAAAATCCTATTATTCAGAGAATAAATCAACTGCTCATCCGTAGCTAAAATCGCCGTTAGCGGACTTAAATTAGCATTAACTATTCTTCGCTTACTCAGTTCTAAAATCGATAAGGTCGGTGGCAGCTGAGCTGCCGCTTCATTTATTATCAAACATAAAAAAATTAAGAAGCCAAGTGACAGGAATCCAAAAAATAAAGTATTATTATTATGTCCAAATTTTTGGGGAGTCGCCAAGTGGTAAGGCAGTGGGTTTTGGTCCCGCCATTCGAGGGTTCGAATCCTTCCTCCCCAGCCATCTTTATTACTCATATTATTCATTTTTTCTATAAACCCCTTTGTGATTGGAACTCAGAATATTTAACTCAGGTTTTTATAATAGACTTTAGGAGAAAAAATTTTAAGGGGTCATTTTTCCCCAAAAAATTTTAAGCAATTTTTTGACAGGAGCCTGTTCTATAAGTGAAGATAGATTTTGAAATTAATATAAAAAAAAGCTTGGCTTTAAAATAAGGCTTGAACTTATGATATATTAACTATTTGTATGAGCGCCTGTAGCTCAGCGGTAGAGCACTCGGCTTTTAACCGATTGGTCGATGGTTCAAATCTATCCAGGCGCACCAATTATAACTAGCCCTGATCGAAAGATCGGGGCTTTTGTTTTAGAGATTAAAATTTAGAGTTTACTGATTTAGTTTGCCAAGCTTGCCTAGCGTAATACATTATAGCTTGATTAGAAGGGAAAGCTTTATTTTGTTGATAGAA
>JBJTTW010000182.1:0-954 GCA_046080385.1 bacterium | reverse complement strand
TCGCATCCTTTAACTACTAAAAATATTTTAGCAGGTTGTGTTTAAGCTTAAACACCCAGTTTTTCTTTTCATCCTAAAATTCGAACGATTGATTGAGCAGTAATTACTAGCTCGCATACAAGGAGGAATAATAAAATGAATAAAACCTTTGTAGGAATTGATATTGCGTCTAAGAAAATGGATGTATATATTGATACACTTGATAAGCATCTTACTCTAGAAAGGTCTCAGAGTGGTATTGATAACTTAAAACGCTACCTAGATGATCTAGACGTTCAGTTGATAGTTATGGAAGCAACTGGAGGTTACGAGAGCTTTGTAGCTTGTGCATTAGATGCTCTAGGATATCCAATATCTGTAACTAATCCAAGAAACGTTAGAAATTATGCTAAAGCACTTGGGAAGCTTGCTAAAACTGACAAAATAGATGCACAGATACTTTCTAGCTTCGCAAAGCATGTTCAACCAGATCAAACGCAGCTAGTGTCTAAAGAACAGATGAAGTTAAAAAAATTAGTAAGGAGGAGAAATGATCTTTTGCTAATGGAGAGAATGGAGAAGAATCATTTACATGCAGAAGAGGATGTCGATCTACAAGCCAATATTCACGATCTTTTAGATACTCTTGAAGATAAATTGAATGAAGTTGAGCGTATGATTGAAGAGATGATTGATGCTGATAAAAACCTGTCAGAGAAAGTAAAAATTATTACATCTTTACCAGCAGCAGGGAAAGTTCTTTCTAGTACACTGCTTGCAGAATTACCAGAATTAGGCAATCTATCTGAAACGAAGATAGCTGCTTTGGTTGGACTTGCTCCGTATAACTGTGATAGTGGGCAGATGCGTGGAAAAAGGAAAATTTATGGAGGAAGAGCTAAAGTTAGAGAAGTACTCTATATGGTTACTTTAGTTGCCATACGGCATAACCCGATTATTCAGAAATACTATCTG
>JBJTTW010000181.1:0-955 GCA_046080385.1 bacterium | reverse complement strand
TATAAACTCAGGCTCATATATAACATAGATGGTGAAATTAAAAGCAAAATATCAGTCTATGACAGGTTTTTAGAAAATAATATTATTAAATTTACTATCGCTAAAAATTTTAAAATTCATAGTGAAGATAAAAAATGGAAGTATAAATTTTTTCCTAGAGAGGATATTAGTTTCAGTAATTTAATATCATTAGAAACTGGCTATGATGAGTTAAATATTAATATAAATCATGTAAATAAAAACACTATTTCAGCGCCAGACATTAATCAAGAAATAATCTGGACTAATGAAAAAGATGAAATCTGTGAAGGCTCTTTTACTAATATATTTTTCAGAAAAAATAATCAATGGTCAACGCCTCATATAGATTCTAATTTACTGAATGGCACTATGAGAAAGATTTTAATTAATGAGCTAAAAGCCTTTGAGGGAAAGTGTTACTTAAACGATTTAATTTCAGCAGATGAGATTATTCTCTGTAACTCTATGCTGGGTAAAGTTAGGGGGGAATTAATTAATGTCTTTTAAAAACCCACGAAACATAATACAGAGGATACTTTCTCCTGCTTTAGAAACTCAGCTTAAGATCGAGAATTAGTTTCGTTAATATATTTTCAATTTCCTTTCATTTGTAATTCTTTGTGTTCATTTGCTGGAGAACGATCTGTTGTAGGTGGGGGTGGGGTTAATTCTTTGTTCGATATAAGCTTTATGTGATCTAAGTTTTGTGCGAAATAAATCAAGACAATTGCTATAACAGTGATTATACCGAGCATTCCGATTACATGCCAGTCATATACTTGTGTTAATAAACGATGACTGATTAAAATTATCCCTGCGGTTAATATAAAGAAAATAACCATAAATACTAGTGCTTGATAAAGATTATCTGCTTTAGTAAAAATTGTGACGTTATTAGTTACGAAAGCAATGATGGCTACAAAAATTCCGCAGA
>JBJTTW010000180.1:0-14089 GCA_046080385.1 bacterium | reverse complement strand
CTATGATAGCGATATTGCGTATGTTAGTGATATTGGTAGACATGTCAAGGAATAAATGTATCACGATTTGTGAGACTTTAGCCCAGTATCTAGGTTTTTGTTAAGTAAATTTAAGTTAAATATTAAATTTTAGAATTAACTTTATTTTCTCTGAGAGGTTTCCCTAATATTTTCATTAAGCATATTAATGGTGTTATGAGCATTTTCTAAAATGGATGTGGAAGCTTCTTTACTTGAATCTTTATCTTTGCCTAATTCATCGGTTGTGTTTTGGGAATTATTTGTCTCATTGCGAATTTCTTCTTCTACTTTTTCTGGATTAAGAATTTCGTTTTGCACACCATTCACGACCTCTACTACGGAGCCACTGCCTTCGAGTAAATTTAATTCTTGAGTTTTTTCATCTAACTGTCCTGTAAGGTGGGATATAGCTGCATCCACTCTGCTATTATCTGTTTCTAACAAGCCTTTAAAGGCGAGATTCGGGTTTTTAGTAAAAGCTTCTTCGATATTTGGATCTTTTTTGTCGTTTTCTTCTCCTAATAATGTCATAACAATTGCATCTCGAAGATCAGATCTATCAGCTTTTTGTCCAGTATTTTCTTGGTAAATAGCCTGAGTTTTATCGGTTAAAGAATCTATGCTGCCAGATACAGAATCCACACGTGTATTTTCTAAATCATCAATGCTCGCTTTTAACTCACTGATTCTACCTCTGGTTATATCTTTTTGAGTATCTGCTTGTTGTGTTGCCTCGGTTTTTAATCCATCAACTGCTGATTTTATGCCTGCATTTTTATCTATCCCAATATCTTTTTTAATTTCCATCTATTTCCCTCGTAACTTTTATAGTTTACAGTGTATGACATTCTTGTTAAGTTTTAATTAATAATCTGTTCGGAAAATGAAAATTGCTATACTTACATAAATAAGGTGCGGGTTTAAATTTTTAGTATGACATCGAAATATTATTTTTCCATTTTTCTATTTTTTTTACTAAACACGGCTTGTTCTAATCTTGCTGTTAACGAAATGACTAAATATGATACTAGTCAGTTAGCTAAGGGGGCGATTTCCTATAAAGTTTCTAATACTTGGGTTAAAGAACCAGTGTCTAATTCTATGCGCTTAGAGCAGTATAAGATAGCTGATAATTCCAACCTTTCAGTTTCGTTTTTACTAGGTAATGCTGGAGGTTTGGATGCAAATATAGAACGCTGGAAAAATCAGTTTTCTCGGGATGCGGCATTTAAGATTTTAGAGAATACTCAGTTTAATTACCATTCTATCCCTGTAACGAAATTATATTTAAATGGTAATTATTTAGAATCCCAAGATCCATTTAATCCATCTGCTCAAAAGCTTTTACATGAAAATTGGGCTGCTTATATTATCGTGGCTGAAACAGAGTCTGGCACTTGGTTTTTTAAAGCATTAGGTCCTGCTCAAGAGCTTAAGAAAGAGGGGAAGAATTTAGATGACTTCATTAAAAGTTTTACTATTAAGTGAGTTTTGGATGATTTTTCAATCTCACTATTTATGTTTTATGACTATTGAAATTTGATTCTTATGACTATTGATTTTATTATTCTGATTTTTTCTTTTGTATCCATAATTTTGTCGATTTATGTTTTGGTGGAATTATCCAGATTTTCTAATGGCTTTTCTTTTAATCATAAGCAGCTTTCATTATTTCAAGAGGGCTTAGAAAATCGTTTTAGATCCTTGGATAGCGGTAGTCGTCAAGATTTTCAAGCTTTAAAATTCACTCTTGAATCACGTTTAATGGCGATGCAAGAGGATAATAATTTAAAGCTTGAACAGATGAGGTTGACTGTTGATGAGCGTCTGCAAGGGACTTTGGAGAAGCGCCTAGGGGAATCATTTAAGCGAGTTGATGAGCGATTAGAGCAAGTTTATAAGGGTTTAGGTGAAATGCAGAATCTTGCTGTCGGGGTTGGTGATTTAAAGCGTTTATTAAATAATGTGAAAACCCGCGGGGCTTGGGGTGAAATACAGTTAGGCAGCTTGCTTGAGCAGATTTTAGCTCCAGAGCAGTTTGAGGGAAATGTGAAAGTCAGACCTAAATCTGCTGAAATTGTAGATTTTGCGATTAAACTTCCAGGTCAAGGGGATAGTTCAGAACCATTATGGCTGCCCTTAGATGCTAAGTTTCCTCAAGAAGATTATTTAAGGTTAATAGAAGCAGGTGAGCAAGGGGATTTGATAGCTTCCGAGAAAGCTTTAAAGCAATTAGAAACTAGGATTAAAGCTGAGGCTAGGTCTATCCGTGATAAATATATTCACCCGCCACACACTACTGATTTTGCTATTCTCTTTTTGCCGATTGAAGGCTTGTATGCAGAAATATCTCGCAGACCTGAATTGCTTGAAACTTTACAGCGTGATTGTCGAGTGATTGTTGCGGGGCCCTCTGTCTTAGCGGCTTTGTTAAATAGTTTGCAGATGGGTTTTAGAACTCTTGCCATACAGAAGCATTCTAGTGAAGTTTGGAAGCTTCTAGCCAGCATTAAGAAGGAGTTTTTTAATTTTGTACTTTTACTTGAGAAAACAGAAAAAAAGCTAGATGAAGCTAGTCAGTCTATTAAGGATGTCAGTGATAAAAGTTTGCGGATTGGTACTAAATTAAAGCGGGTTGATCTTCCTCAGAGTGAACCAGTAGACTTAGAGCCTCAAGAAGTTTAAGCTCCCCAATTTTAATTCTCTTTTCATATTTAAAGAGTTGTTCTGATAATTTCTCTAATCTAGTTAACTGGATGTTTTTAGAATTCAGCTTTAAGTGATAGACTCTACCTGATTTAATTCCAAGCTTTGCTGCTATTTGATCATTGTTGAATTTATTAATTTCTAGTAGTTTAATACCCTGATATAAATTTAGTTGATTATGCAGTAAACCAATGATTCCTAGATTATTTTTCTGTTCAGGATCTGCTTTAATTTTTCTTAACTCTTGAATGGCTTCATCTTTTTTGCCTAATATTAAAACCTCAGCGAAACTAAATAAATCATATTTAGGCAGAGAATATTTTTTCAGTAAATTAAAATCTATTTTATCGAAAGACTGTGACAGGGTTTCTAATGTTTTAAAGATTTCAGAAACATTTTCTGCACCAAGATATTTAATAAATAGTTCTAAGTCTTTATCTAGAATCTTAATTTCTGGGCGTGTTTTAATTAATTTCTTTATGTAAATCAAGCAAGGATCTAGGTCCCAGCTTTTAAATTTGTTTAATTCTATTTGATTACAGTTATCAATTTTCTTTAATTCTTTAACGAATTTCAATGTCCCCTTGATGCTGTCACCTGTAAACAGCACCAAGCTCTCTTGCTGAGTGTTTTTGATGATATTTAAGCAAAATTCAATTAGCTTTTCGTCACCTTTGCTTCTGCTAGGTTGTTCGTGTTCCTCTTCCTTATCTTTTGGCTTTAATAGATAGAAATCTTTAATGAGGTAAGCTTTTCTGGGAATTTCGTGATTGAAACTGAAAAGGCTCTGAGGGCTATTGAGGAAATTGATTAGTTCAGAAATACTGGGATTGTCTATGCTTTTCAGTTCGCTTAAATCACAATCAAAGCTACTAATTAGCTCTTTTTCCTGAATCTGTTTTTTAAATTCATCATCTCCGGACAGGAGTACAAGCATGTTTTTAGCCTATCATTTTTGATATGGATACAGACTTAAATAAATTTGCTCTTTTATTTATTGTTTCCCCTTTTGGCTTAGAAGCTTCTTTGAGATTACTTTCTGATCTAAGATTAGCTTCTCTTTCATCTTCTTCTCCAAGGTCAAATCTTTGCTGAGGGAATGGATTGATTTTTTTTGTAAATATCGGGACGCTAGTATCTCGTTCTTTTCTTCCCTGTTCTATTGCAGACTTTAGTAACGTTGGCTGCCTTAGGTCATCTCTTAGTCTTGTAACTATAATTTCTCTTACCTTGTTTAATTTAATTTTTTTACTAGGGTTTGCTGACATTTTTTCTCCTTAATGCGTAAAGGCACTAATCCTGCTTTCGCTTCCATTACCTAGGCTTGATATTAAGCCTAAAACTTTAAAAAATGGTTAAGAGCTTAGCGTAAAGCTAAAATTTTAGTATTTTTTTCTCTTCCATCTCAGAAAAGCCATAAATACTTTGCTATCATATTAATTCGTTGTTTTTACGGCTAGTGGTCGTAACTAATATACGCTCAAGAATAATCATGGCCCTAAAGAAAAAAAATCCAAGAACACCAGGCACAAGAGGTTGTATTACTCTTGATAGGCAAGATATAACCAAGTCTAAGCCTGAAAAAGCTTTATTATCTAAGTTGAAAAAATCTACTGGTCGTAATAACGCTGGTAAGATCACTTGCAGGCACAAGGGCGGCGGAGTTAAAAAGAAATATAGAGTTATTGACTGGAAGAGGGAGAAGTTTGGTGTACCAGCTACTGTTAAGGCTATAGAGTATGATCCGAATAGAAATGTGCATTTAGCTCTTTTGTTTTATAAAGATGGAGATAAGCGTTATATTCTTGCCCCAAAAGGTTTGACTATCGGTTCGTCAGTTGAATCTGGTCCAGCTTCTGAGATTGCTGTTGGTAATGCACTTCCTTTGAGAGATATTCCTCAGGGTACTAATATTCATAACATCGAGCTTACTAAAGGTAAAGGGGCGCAGATGGTTAGAACTGCGGGCTCTTCTGCGATGCTTTCAGCGAAAGATGGTGATTATGCGATTCTGAAGTTGCCTTCAGGGGAGCTGAGAAGAGTTCATATGGACTGTATCGCTACAATCGGAGAGCTTGGTAACGCTGATCAGAAAAACACCGTTATCGGTAAGGCAGGTATTAACAGGCTTAAAGGTATTAGACCTACGGTCAGAGGTTCCGCGATGAACCCAGTGGATCATCCTCATGGTGGTGGTGAAGGTAAGTGTCCTATTGGTGGTATTCCTAAGACATTCACTGGTAAGAGGGTCGGTCGTAAGACTAGAAAAGATAAGAAGCTTTCTGCTAAATATATCATCACGAACAGAAAAGGTAAGAAGGTTTCAGCTCTCTAATTTATAAAGGTTTAGTATATGTCACGTTCAACAAAAAAAGGTCCTTATATTCATCACTCTCTTAAGAAGAAAGTAGATGCATCTAAGCTTAAAGGCGATAAGAAGGTTATTAAGACTTGGAAGAGAGCTTCTATGATACTCCCTGATATGGTGGGTCTTACTATCGCTGTTTATAATGGTCAGAAGTTTATCCCTGTGTATTGTTCTGAGTCTATGGTTGGGCATCGTTTAGGTGAGTTTTCTTTAACTAGAACATTTAGAGGGCATGCAGGGGCGAAGAAGGCAAAAGTTGGCAGATAATGGCAGAAAAAAATATAGTTACAGCTAGACTTGGATTCATCAGGCAAACAGCAAGAAAGCTGCGTAGGACTGTTAATCTTATTAGAAATATGAAAGCCGGCGAGGCTCGTGAAGCACTTAGTTTCATGTCTTATGCTGCTGCTGATCCAGTGAAAAAGCTTTTGTTGAGTGCTATGGCTAATGCCAAAGCAAATCATGGAGTTGAGAATCCTGATGAACTGTACGTTTCACAATTCCTCGTAGATGACAAATCTATTTTAAAAAGATTTAGAGCAAGATCGAAAGGGAGAGCTTTCTCTATCTATAAGAGATGTTCTCAGATGAGTGTCGTATTGAGTGATTTAAAACCGGCTGAATATGCTGCTCACGTGTGGGATGTTTCTCCACGTAATAAGAAAAATAGAAACAAAGAGGAGTCTAATAAATAATGGGACAAAAAGTACCACCACGTGCAAATAGGCTTGGAATAACTGAAACTGCGGATTCGGTTACTTTCGTTGATTTTAGAGCTGGTCAATTTGCAGCTGTTCTGCAAGAAGACACTCTTATACGTAAATATATTAAGAAGAAACTTAAGAATGCAGGTATCAGTAAAGTAATTCTTCAAAGAAAACCAGGTCAGCTTCAAGTAAACATCATCACTGCAAGACCAGGTCTTGTTTTTGGCAAAGCTAATGAAGGTCTGGATGCTTTGAGATCAGAGCTCCAATCTTTAATTAATAGACCAGATGTAGTTTTACAAGTTAATCTTTTTGAAGTTAATAAAATTGATATTGATGCTCAGTTAATTGCTGAGAGTATTGGACAGCAGCTTGAGAGACGTATCGCTTTTAGAAGAGCTGTTAAACAGTCTATCCAAAGAGCGATGAGAGCAGGTGCTGTTGGTATCAAGGTTGAAGTTTCTGGAAGACTTGGTGGTATTGAGATCGCTAGATCGGAAAGAGCTCAAGAGGGAAGCGTTCCTTGTCATACTTTTAGAGCTAATATTGATTATGGTTTTTCTGTGTCTTTGACGACTTATGGAAATATCGGTATCAAAGTTTGGGTTAATAAGGGTATCTTAAGACCAGGCGAGAAAGCGAAGCTTAATATTAAAGCAGCTGCTGGAGGTAATATGGGAGGAGCTAATTCTAATGCTACAGCCTAAGAGAACTAAGTATAGAAAACAGCAAAGAGGTCGTATGACTGGTAAAGAAACTCGTGGTGCTTCTGTGAGTTTTGGTGAAGTTGCTCTTCAAGCACTTGAGCCAAAGTGGATTAACTCTAGACAGATTGAAGCTGCTAGGCGTGCTCTTACTCGTCATATCAAGAGAGGTGGACGTATTTGGATCAGAGTGTTCCCAGATAAGCCTGTTACTCAAAGACCTGCTGAAACAAGGATGGGTGCTGGTAAGGGTAGTCCAGAGTTTTGGGTAGCTGTTATTAAGCCAGGTAGGATCTTATTTGAGATTGCTGGTGTTGATATTGCTTTAGCAAAGAGGGCTTTGGAGCTTGCTGCTTCTAAGTTCCCTTGTAAGTGCAAGGTAATTGTTAAGGAAGGTTTACAATCATGATTCTTAAAGCAAAGAAACTAATTGAAATGACAGTCGAAGAGCTAAACGTAGAGCTTAATTCTCTTTACACTAATTTATTTGATGTGAAGATGGCTCTTCATTCAAGGAAACTAGAAAATATTTCTTCTTTAAGAGAGTTAAAGAAGTCTATAGCTAGAATAAAAACTATATTAAAGCAAAAGGAAGCGAACGCTAATGCCTAAGAGAACCTTAATCGGAGTTGTAAAGAGTGCTAAATGTGATAAGACCATAAGTGTCCTTGTTACTAGCAGAAAAAAACACAAGAGATATCATAAAATTATTAATACCTCTAAAACTTTTGTGGCTCATGACGAAGAAAATACTGCTACAGAGGGTGATAAAGTTACTATCGAAGAATCTCGTCCTATTTCTAGAACTAAGAAGTGGACTCTATTGAACATTCTTCAGAAGGCAATTTAAGGATATAGAGAGATGTTACAACAAGAAAGTGAATTAATAGTTGCAGACAATACTGGTGCTAAAAGAGTAAGGATCATAAGAGTCCTTAAGTCTAATGGCATGGTGGCTGAGTTAGGCGATATTTTCGTTGCTACTGTTAAGGATGCTACTCCTAATATGGCTGTTAAGAAGTCTGCGATTGTACGTGGCGTTGTTGCTCGTATGAGGAAGCGTAAGAGAAGAAAAGATGGTAGTTGGATTCAGTTTGATGATAACGCTTGTGTTCTGATCGATAAACAAAATAACCCAATCGGTTCTCGTGTTTTTGGTCCTATAGCAAGAGAGCTTAGAGAGCATGGATTTATGAAGATTGTGTCCCTTGCGCCGGAGGTAGTGTAATGAATAATTCACCGAAAAAATTAAAAAGATATACTAAAGCAGCGATAAGACCTTTTGTTAAGAAGGGTTCTAAGCTTGTTCTTTCAAGAGCATTGAATAAAGTTGGTGCTTCTAATCCAAGAGTTAAATGCCACGTTAAGACTGGTGATGAGGTTGTTGTGATTAGTGGTTCTGATAAAGGTAAGATCACAAAAGTTCTTGAGGTATTTCAAGATGGCAAAATCCTCGTAGACGGAGTTAACGTCAAAGTTAAGCATAAAAAAGCAGCAGGTCCTGGTAGCGAAGGTGAGATTGTCAGATTAGAAACTCCTATATTTGCATCTAAAGTGATGGTGTGGGATGAAAAAGCAAAGAAAGCTACAAGAATTGCAAAGAAGATCCAAGCAGATGGTGTAAAAGTAAGAGTTTCAAAAGTAAGCGGAGATAATTTAGACTAATGACTAGCAGTTTAAAAGAAAAATATAATACGGAGCTAAAGCAAGACCTTCAGAAGTCGCTTGGCTGTACGAATGTACATAAGATACCTAAACTTATCAAGATCGTTATTAATTTTGGTTTAGGTGAATCTGGTTCTAATTCAAAGACGCTTGAAAAGGCGATCGAGGATTTGACTAATATTTCTGGTCAAAAGCCAATTATTACTCGTGCGAAGAAATCTATCGCAGGTTTTAAACTTAGAGAAGACGTGCCAGTCGGACTGAAAGTTACTCTTAGACAAGAGAAAATGTATAATTTCTTAAGTAAATTAGTTAATGTAGCGATGCCTAGAATTAGAGATTTTCAAGGTGTTTCTAGAAAGGCGTTTGATGGTAGAGGTAATTATTCTTTAGGAATTAAAGAGCAAATTATATTTCCAGAGATTAGGTACGATCAAGTTGATGCCATCAGAGGTATGGATATTATTATCTGTACTACGGCAGAGAATGACTCTGATGCATTAGAACTTTTGACTAAATTAGGAATGCCTTTCAAAAAGCAAGCAGGAGCAAAACAGTAATATCATGGCAAAAAAGTCTTGTATTCAAAAAACTAAAAAGAAAAAATCACTTATCGAAAAGTACGCTAAAAAGCGCGCTGAGCTTAAAGATAAGATGTCTAATCCGAGTTTGGATTTAGAAGAAAGAATGGCTCTTCAAGAGAAATTAGAGAATTTACCTTTGAATTCAGCTAAGATAAGACACAGAAATAGATGCTGGCTTACTGGCCGTCCGCGTGGTTATCACCGGGATCTTGGAATATGTCGTAACTCTCTAAGGGAGATGGCGCACCAAGGTTTAATCCCTGGATTAACGAAGGCTAGTTGGTAGTAGGAATTTAGAATATATGTCATTAAAAACAGAAATCAAAACTAATAAGAACAATAGAGTGACGAGTGATCCGTTAGCGGATTGCTTAACTAGAATTCGTAACGCTATCACTGTCAATAAGACAGCCGTCTTGGTGCCGTACAGTAGATTAAAGGCTGAGCTTATTCAATTGCTTCAGGCAGAGGGTTTTATTAAGTCATATGAGATTATCAATAATGATAATCCAGCTATGAAATCTATTGTCATTGAGCTTAAGTATTATCAGGGTCAATCAGTTATTAAAGGTATTAAGAGAGTATCTAAGCCTGGTCTTAGAAAGTACGTTAAGTCTAAATATGTTCCAAGAGTATTAAATGGTCTTGGCATTTGTGTTTTAAGTACTAATATTGGTTTAGTTACTGATAGAAAGGCAAGAGCGGAGAAAGTAGGCGGCGAAATGCTTTGCCTAGTTTGGTAATAGAGGGATAACAACATGTCAAGAATTGGAAAGAAAGAAATTATAATCCCAGAAAATGTTCAGTTAACGGTTCAAGAGAATGAGCTTGGAACATTTGTAAAAGTAGTTGGTCCGAAGGGCGAGCTTCAGAGAACTTTAAGATCCGATATTAAGGTTACTGTTGAAGATAAAATAGTTAGGCTTTCTGTTGCGAAACAGACTAAGCAAGCTGCTGCATTATTTGGACTATATAGAACCCTTATCAACAATATGGTTGTTGGTGTTACGATTGGATTTACTAAGCGTTTAGAGATTCAAGGTATTGGTTATAAAGTTTTACAACAGGGTGATAATCTTAATTTTCAATTAGGTAAGTCTCATCCAGAGGTTTTTGAGCCACCGCAAGGTATCAGCTTTAAAGTTGAAGGTAATGGTCTTGAGATTATCGTTGAAGGTTCTGATAAAGAATTAGTAGGGCAAGTAGCTGCGGTAATTAGATCATTAAGACCAGTAGAGGTTTATAAAGGTAAAGGCGTTAGATACAAAGGCGAAGTTGTTCGTAAGAAAGCTGGTAAGTCTGGTGGTAAATAACTGAGGTAATTTTATGGCTGTAGTTTCAAGAAATATACAAAGAAAGAAAAGACATTTTAGAGCGAGAAAGAAAATCGTTGGCACTGAACTAAGACCAAGATTGAGTGTTTTCAGATCTAATAAACACATATCTGCACAGGTTATAATCGATGTAGATCCTTCAAACTCACAGTCAATTGGTTCTAAGACTATTTGTGGGATTGCGTCTTATTCACCTACTCTTAAAGGCGAGCTAGGTACTGGTTCGGATATCCCCGCTGCTGAGCTTGTTGGCAAAAAAATTGCCGAATTGGCGAAAGCACAAGGTGTAACTAAGGTTGTTTTTGATAAGGGTGGTAATCTTTATCATGGTCGTATTAAAGCTCTTGCTGATGCTGCTAGAGAAGCAGGTTTGGAGTTTTAATCGTAGGAGTTTTGTATAATGTCAGAAGAAAAAAATATAGATCCAGTTGATAGTAGTGAAGTAGAAGTTGTGGTTGACGTTGATGAAAGTAAAGCTGAAGAGCTTGCTTCTGAGGTTGCAGTTGCGGCTGACATTGATGCTGTTGCTGGAGCTAAACCTAAATTTAAGAAATTCGCTGGAAATAATAACGGTGCTAATAAAAAAAGAGAAGGTTCTAGTGCTTCTCGTAGGCAGAAGCGTACAGAAGTTACTGAATCTGAATATACAGAGAAGGTAGTTCAAGTTAGAAGAGTAACGAAAGTTGTTAAAGGTGGTAAAAAACTATCTTTTAGAGTAGTAGTTATTATCGGTAACGAGAAAGGTAAAGTTGGCGTTGGTGTTGGTAAGGCTTCTGAAGTGTTGAATGCTATTAAAAAAGCTTTAGTAGACGCTCGTAAAAATTTAGTGGATGTTCCTATGGTGGGTAGTACTATCTCTCATCGAGTTCATGGTTTTGCTGGTGGTTCTGAAGTTATGTTAAAGCCTGCTTCTGATGGTACTGGTATCATTGCTGGTGGTACAGCGAGGATAGTTTTAGAATTGTCAGGTTTAGGAGATATTCTTTCTAAGTCTATGGGTTCTAAATCTCCATTAAACGTTGCTAGAGCTACGATTAATGCTATCCAATCAATAAGAAGCTTTAGAGAAGTAGCTAAAATGAGAAACTTAACAGTTAAGCAAATGCTATTTGCTTAATAGAGGTAATAAAAATGGTAGAAACTAAAAGAAAAAAATTATCCATAAAACTAGTCAGAGGTATCTCTGCTGCTAGTGATAAGCAGTCCAAAGTTCTAGAAGCTTTAGGGTTGAGAAGAACTAACGCAGTTGTGGTACATTTTGATTCTCCTACTATTTTAGGAATGATAAAGAAAGTTAGTCACTTAGTTCAAGTGCAGGACGCAGAGTAATTGTATAGGAGTTAGAACCATGGCAGATAACATGAAAAATCTTGAAAGCGCAGAGGGTGCTATAAAATCTAAAGACAGAAAAGGTCGCGGTATAGCTACTGGTGCTGGTAAGACTTGTGGACGTGGTCATAGAGGACAGAAGTGTAGATCTGGTTGGGCTAAGACTTTTAAGGAAGGGGGACAAACTCCTTTATATAGAAGATTACCAAAAAGACAAGTTAACACTAGAGTTAATAGAAAGGAGTACTCTATCGTTAATTTAGATGTGATTCAAGAGCTTGCTGAAAAAGGTCTTACGGAGATCAATTTAGTTATTCTTGAGCAGAATGGTGTTATAAAGAAAGCTCAGCCTTATGGTTTGAAAGTTCTTGCTTCTGGTAACTTGTCTAAGGCAGTTACGGTTAAAGCTAATTTGTTTAGTGCTTCTGCAAAGGAAGCAATTGAGAAAGCGGGTGGAAAGGTAATTGAAGTCTGAGAACAGTACTCTTAGTTTTCAAGAAATAAGCAAATCTTCTGGTTTAATACAGAAGATTTTATATACTGCTTTGTTGCTTGCGGTATATAGATTTGGGGTTCATATACCACTTTATGGTGTTGACCAAAATGCTTTAAAATCAAGCACTGTGCTATCTTCAGGCTTACTTGGTTTAGTGGATATGTTCGCTGGTGGAGCTTTAAGTGCTTTATCGATTTTTGCTTTAGGTATAGGTCCTTACATTACGGCTAGCATTATCATGCAGCTTTTAGTCGAGATTATTCCCAATCTAAAAGAGATGCAGAGAAATCAAGGTGAGGATGGAAGAAAGAAATTTCAACGCATAACCAGATTCTTCACTATTGTACTTGCTTTATTTCAAAGTTTTGCTTTAGCGAGATTCTTAGATGTGGCTCAGTTAGCGATTAAGGCTGATTCGATATTTTACATCAGAACTATTGTGGTTCTTACTATAACTTCTTTATTTATTATGTGGTTAGGTGAAGTGATTACAGAGAAGGGTATTGGTAATGGTGCAAGCTTGCTTATTTTTGTAGGTATCGCTTCTAAAATGCCGATCATGATTAAAGATACTGCTACTGCTGTTAGAGTTGGTTCTAGTCCTCAGTGGGGAGTCATATCTCTAGTACTTTTATTTTTGGCTTTAACCGTTTTAATTATATATATTCAGGAAGGTTCTAGGAATCTTATGATATATGGTGCGAAGAGAAATAATATGATGAATAAAGATCATAGTCTTCCTCTTAAAATAAACCCAGCTGGGGTTTTACCTATTATTTTTGCAAGTGCTCTTTTGTTTATGCCTGTTCAGATTCTTACGTTCGCTGGTATTCAAAACCAATCTATCTCTATGTTGATAAGAGAAACTTTTGCTAAGTTTCCTGGTGTGACTGCACTTTCTGGAACTTTTCTTGCTACTTTCGGTAATTGGCTTGCTGAAAGGATAGAGTTTATTTTCCAGTATTCTAAAGTAGAGCATTCTATAGCCTATTTACTTATGATAATCGCTTTTACTTTCTTCTATTCTTCTATAGTTCTTAATCCTAGAGAGATCGCTGAGAATTTAAAAAAATCAGGCAGCACTCTTGAAGGAGTGAAGCCAGGGAGACCAACTTCTGAGTATCTTGAGAAGATTATTTCGAGGATAGTTTTAATAGGTGCTTTAGCTATAGGTCTTATAGCTGTGCTTCCTACTCATGCAGAGCAGTGGTTTCAAGTAAATACGCTTGGTGGTTTAGGTTCTACGAGTTTAATTATCTTGGTAGGTGTAGCTGTTGATGTCAGGAATCAGCTTTTAGCTTATATACAGAGTCACAGATATCAGAGTAAGTCGCTTCTTGACTAGTCTGCACTGTTACTCTTCTTTTTTATTAGTAAAATTTAGATTATCCGTATTACTTATAAGTGCGTTAACAAGTTCTTGAGCTATATTTAATCCCGTTACCTAAATATACAGAATTTAATACCATTCTGGAAAATTCTTTTGAGTCCAAGCAGTCCGAAACTAGGACTGCGCAAGGGACATATAAAAGTCTTTTTCAGATTAAAATGGTATTTTGGTATAAATGAATTTTTTTCGCAAGATTGTGTTAAAATTGCTAATACGAATTATGATCCAAGCTTAAAATCATGACAGCTTAATTAGGTAATTAGAAAATACTTTGGAGGTTTAAAGAACTTTATGACATCATCTCAAAGAATTAGCTACCGATTTACAGAATCTTATATCCATATTAATCATCAAGATCCCGCAGGAAAAGCGGGGGGGGGGAATTAGCGATACTTAGCAGAAAGGGACTTGAACCTCAAATCATAGCTATTACAAAATTTCTTGATGGGCTTATATCCTTGGGGGTAGAGAAGACTTCTGTAGCCGATACAAGAGAGCTTGCAGAACAGGCTTTGCTCCGTCTTTCAGCCGCTACGGTAAACACAGACAATCCAAATTATTATACCGACTTAAGATCAACAAAGAAATCAATTGCAGAAGGCATACTTAACTCTATTCAAACTCCAAGCGATCACGTTGAATCACTGTCAAGTACCCATTTCATAAATTAATTTTTTAAAGTTTCACGATGTCATAAATCCTCCATTTATTACTGTGAATCTTTTTCGTTAGAAAAAGTTCGCAGTTGTTAAGCAGCTTTAGCTGCTTAACTCATTTCCAATCTG
>JBJTTW010000179.1:0-11241 GCA_046080385.1 bacterium | reverse complement strand
AGGAAGGAGATTATCTACTAATTCCTTTATCCCTAATTCGTCACATACTGATTTTACTAATCCGTTATGCTCTAATGCCTTCGTCTCTTTTAGCTCCATTACTTAATCAGAGCATGTATTTACGGATTTGCCATATGTATTACCGTATTAAAACCCACTGTTTAACAGAAATTTAATATTTTGAAATCGCACCAACTGCCCTTAAAACCACTCACTGAAAGCTTTTTGGGGTTTTTATTTGGAGGGTGCGGAATGTGAGTAGTATAATAAAACTAGAAGAGATTGCTCAAAAACGCAGAGATTGAAGATTGCTCGCAGTCCCAATAAGGAAAATTAAAATGTTAGAGAATAGGGAAGGAAAGACAGTACCCAGCGTAAATTTTAAAATTATAGAAGAGGGGAAATGGAAAACTCTTAGCTCTGATGAAGTTTTTAAAAATAAAATCATTCTAGCATTCTCTCTACCAGGGGCTTTTACGCCGACTTGCTCTTCTACGCACTTACCAAGATATAATGAGCTTGCTCCAGTTTTTAAAGAAAATGGGGTCGATGAAATAGTCTGTCTATCAGTGAATGATACCTTCGTTATGAATGAATGGGCTAAGGATCAAGAGTGTGAAAATATCACTCTGATTCCAGATGGGAATGGTGATTTTTCAGCAGGGATGGGACTTTTAGTCGATAAGTCTGCGATTGGTTTTGGGAAACGTTCATGGCGTTATTCTATGCTGGTGAAAAACTCTGTTATTGAAAAAATGTTTATAGAGCCTGAAAAAGAAGGAGATCCTTTTGAAGTCTCTGATGCTGACACGATGTTGAAGTACATTAACCCTTCGGTTAAGCTGCCAGACTTCGCTACTATATTTAGTAAGGTTGGATGCCCTCATTGTGCTAAAGCGAAGAAATTACTTGAAGAGAAAGGCGTAATTTATGAAGAGATCGTTTTAACTAATAAACTTACACGCCGCTCTATGACGAACGTCACTGGTGGAACGACTACGCCGCAGATTTATCTTAATGGTAAGTATGTTGGTACGGCTGATGAGTTAGAGGCTTTTTATAAGAGATAATAGTTAAGTGCCTCCAATATTAGAAATTAAAAATCTCACTAAAGTGTATAAGTCTGGTTTTAAAGCACTTGATGATATTAATCTTGAAATTCAAGAGGGTGAAATTTTTGCGATTTTAGGCCCAAATGGTGCTGGGAAGACCACTTTGATAAGTTCTATATGTGGGATTACTAATCCAAGCTCTGGAACTGTTTCAGCGAAAGGCTTTGATCATGCTGGAGATTATCGAAAAGTAAGGGAAATGATTGGTTTAGTGCCTCAAGAGTTAACTACAGATATGTTTGAAAAAGTAATTGATACAGTTAATTTCTCTAGAGGTTTGTTTGGACTTCAGTCTAATAAACTACATATCGAAAAAATCTTAGAAGACCTATCTTTAAGTGATAAGCGAAATAATCAAATTAAAGCCCTCTCTGGTGGCATGAAGCGAAGGGTTATGATAGCTAAAGCTCTTGCACATGAGCCTAAAATATTATTCTTAGATGAACCTACGGCAGGAGTAGATGTGAAATTGCGAGAGTCTATGTGGGAGTCAGTCGCTCAGCTGCGTAAAAATGGGGTTACTATAATTTTAACTACTCACTATATTGAAGAAGCTGAAAGAATGGCTGACAGAATTGGCATTATCAATAAAGGAAAAATTATTCTAGTAGAAGAAACTAAAACATTAATGAAGAAGCTTGGTAAAAAAGAGCTGATATTCAGCTTCGTAGAGAAAATTAATTCTATACCAGAGTCTCTGGCGGGATTTAATCTTAGGCGAGATGGTGATAATTTTATTTATTCTTATGATGAAAACGCAGAAACTGGAGATTGCGAGCAGTCCAGTGGGCGTGTAGCCGATTATGAAAACGCAGAAATTGGAGTTCCGCTACACGCCACTAACGGACTGAATAGTTTGATAAAAGCCATTAATGATTTAGGTATTTCTTTTAAAGATATTGAAACGAAGCAGACTTCTTTGGAAGATATTTTTGTTCAATTAGTGGAGTGATAGATGAATTTTCAGGCGATTAAATCGATATATAACTTTGAAATGGCAAGAATGTGGCGTACCATAACCCAAAGCCTTGCTTCCCCAGTCATATCGACTTGTCTTTATTTCATTGTGTTTGGCTCGACGATTGGTTCTAAGATTAGTGAAGTTGATGGTGTATCTTACGCTGCCTATATAGTACCTGGACTTATAATGCTTTCCGTTTTAACGCAGAGTATTTCTAATGCTGCATTTGGAATTTATTTCCCAAGGTTTAGTGGAACTATATATGAAGTACTCTCTGCGCCGATTTCATACATAGAGATTTTATTTGGTTATGTCGGTGCAGCTGCCTCTAAGTCTTTTATTTTAGGAACAGTGATTTTTATTACATCAAGAATATTTGTGAATTTCAATGTGGAATATCCATTCCTGATGATTTTGTTCTTTGTTGTTACTTGCATAACTTTTAGCTTGATTGGTTTTATAATCGGTATTCTCGCTGAAAGCTTTGAACAATTACAGATATTTCCATCTTTGGTAATCACACCGTTAACTTTTTTAGGTGGTAGTTTTTATTCGATAAATATGCTGCCAGAGTTTTGGCAGAAGCTTTCATTACTCAATCCCGTGCTTTATCTGGTTAATGGATTTAGATGGAGCTTCTATGGTAAATCTGATTTAAGCCCGAGTCTAAGTGGCATTATGATTTTAGTTTTTCTTATTATTAGTTTAGTCGCTATTCGTTGGATCTTTAAAACTGGTTATAGGCTTAGAGCTTAAGAGGAGGACGAATGACCGCAGTGCACTTAAGTGTGCATGAGGATCATGAGGCGGGCGAAAACGCCGAAATTGGAGTTGTGCAGTGGTCTCAATCGAAGACTAAGGTTTTTCCGTCATATACTATAATCTTATCCTCCGCATGAGCCCGAATCGCTTTTGCTAGAACCTGCTTTTCGATGTCTCTGCCTTTAGAAATGTAGTCCTCAACAGTGTCACGGTGATCTATATTTATAACATCTTGTTCTATAATAGGTCCCATATCTAAATCTTCAGTCGCATAATGTGCAGTAGCTCCGATGATCTTTACACCTTTGTCATAGGCTTGGTGATAGGGTTTAGCACCTTTAAAGGATGGCAGGAAACCGTGGTGTACATTAATAATTCTATATGGATATGAATTTATAAATTGTGGTGTGAGAATCTGCATGTAACGAGCAAGAGCGATAAAATCTATCTCAAGTTCTTGTAGCCTTCTGATGATTTGAGCTTCCTGATTGAGTTTATTGTCGTAGCTAGTACTAATACTAGCGCTAAGTTTTTCTATGGGGTAATATTCAAAAGGAATATTAAATGCGGTAGCAACGTGCTTAAGATCTAAATGATTACTGATGATTACTGGTATCTCAACATTTATCTCGCCGTACTGTTTGCGTAAAAGCAGGTCGTAGAGGCAGTGATCGTATTTGGAAACTAAGATAGCCATTCTTTTCGTATGGTGTGAAAAGTTAAAATTCATTGAAAACTTGGCGGCGATTGAGCTAAACGCTGAATTTAAATCTTCTATTTTTATCTTAAATTCACTTGCATCAACTAAAACTCGCATAAAAAAATGAGCAGTTAAGCCAGACGAATACTGCTGTGAGTCTATAATATTTCCATTATTCTCTGAAATGAAGCCACTGACAGCATTTACTATGCCTTTTTGATCGAAGCAGTCTATAAGTAGTGTGAATTTACTGAGCATTGTTAAGATTAAGATGTTCTTGTATAGCACTATCGCAGACTTTACATATATGTTCAGCATTTACTTCTTCTACTTTAAAATGCTTCCAGCAGCGTTCACATTTTACTGAATTCTCGAAAGGTCGCGCTGTAACTTTAATCTCCTTAGCTTCCTTGAAGTTCAGTTCAGAGACTATAAAGCAGGCTTTAATATCCTCAAGAATGCTTTCGTATTCATTGAGTTTAGCCTTCGGCAATTCTATGATTAATTCAGCTTCAAGTGATTTACTGACTGTTTTACTTGCCTTAAGTTCTTCTAGTTCTTTATTCGCAAGTTCTCTGATGGAGAGGATCTCTTCCCATTTTTTACCTAATTCTAGATTAAGGTAAGTATCGTTTACTAAAGGCCAGTTACTGAGCTGAATAGATTTAGCTGTCTTAGCTTTAGTAGAGAAGAAATTCTTAGCTGAGTTATTAAAATCTTCTCTATGAGAAGATTTTAGGTAGTGTTCTTTAATTTTTTCTGGTGTATGCTGATAAACATCTTCTGCAAGATGCGGTAATATCGGCACAAAGAAACGATTTAAGCTCGATAGTATCTCAAGTATGACTGTCTGAGCAGCTCTGCGTGAAGCAGATTTTTTACCATGTGTATAAAGCCTGTCTTTGCAGATGTCGAAATAGAAAGCAGATAGATCTACTGAACAGAAATTTTGTATAAGCTGATAAAATTTCACAAATTCATAGCTGTTAAAAGCTTCTGTGATCTTTAAGCTTAATTCCTGTAATTTATGTAATATTAATTTATCTAAATCATGTAATTCACTGTAAGGGACTGAATCTTCTTCTGGATCAAAATCGAAAAGATTACCAAGCATAAACCTACTGGTGTTTCTAAAGTTTCGATAAATTTCACTTAACTGTTTAAATATATTTTTACCGACTTTAATGTCTACAGAGTAATCTACACTTGCTACCCAGAGCCTAAGTACGTCAGCGCCATATTCTTGCATAATTTCATCTGGGTCTACGACGTTACCTAAAGATTTAGACATTTTACGTCCTTGCTCGTCCATTACGAAACCATGGGTAAGAACATTATCGTATGGTCTAATATTATTTACGGCTACTGAAGTAAGTAAGCTAGACTGAAACCAGCCTCGATGCTGATCTGAACCTTCTAGGTAAATATCAACTGGCTCAAACTCAGTAGATTTAAGCTCTTTACGTAAATTAACCACACTTCTATGGCTAGAACCAGAGTCGAACCAAACGTCCATAGTGTCAGTCTCTTTAGAAAGATTTTCTACCTTATACTTAGGATTAGTACCGCTACTTAGGTGACTAGGAATGAGTTCTATAATTTCTTTAGCGTACCAAGCGGAAGAACCTTCTGCTGCAAAGATTTTCGCTACATGCTCAATAATTTCAAAATCTAAAATCACTTTAAAATTACCGTTGGCTTCGATTATAGATTTATCGTAAAAAACAGGAATAGGTACTCCCCATGTTCTTTGACGAGATATACACCAGTCGCCTCTACCTTCTACCATGCTGTAGATGCGGTTTCTAGCTCTAGCTGGGAACCATTTAACTTTATCTATTTCACTAAGAGCCTTTTCTCTAAAACTATCTATACTCGCAAACCACTGTTCAGTAGCTCTAAACAATAATGGAGTTTTGGAACGCCAGCAGTAAGGGTAGCTGTGCTTGAATTTACTGTGTTTAATTAATGCTGTTGCAGCTTTTAGAGCAGAAATAATAGTAGGGTTAGCTTCTTTGGCTATGTGCAAGCCTTCTAAAGAGACTATTTCATTATTTTCAATTTTAACTTCACCAGCTTCTTTAGTGAAAGCACCTTTAGGATCTACTGGACAGAGTACACCTAGATTATATTTTTTACCGACTTCGAAATCCTCCTGTCCGTGGCCTGGTGCAGTATGAACGCAGCCTGTACCAGTTTCAGTGCTGACATGATCGCCAAGTATGATAGGTGATTCACGATTATATAGAGGGTGTTTAGTTTTAATACCCTCTAGGTCAGAGCCTTTAAGACCCTCTGTGATTATTTCTAAATCTGTTAACTCTGTTTTAGTTTTAAAATCTTCGAAAAGATCTTTCGCTATTATTAATTTCCCGAATTCGCTTGAATTTACTATGCAGTAGTCTATATCAGCGTTTAAGCAAATAGCTAAATTCGCAGGCATAGTCCACGGCGTGGTAGTCCAGATTACAAAATAGGCATTAGAAAGTTCTGTTTTTAATTTATCAAGAGAATGATGATTTTCTTGATAAGCGTTTTCCCAAGCAGATAAATCACTGATCTGAAATTTTACATAAATAGAATCGGAAATATGTTCTTCATATTCTATTTCAGCATCAGCTAAAGCTGTCTGGCAGCCATAACTCCAGTGAACACATTTTAAACCTCGGTAGATATAGCCTTTTTCAGCCATTTCACTAAAAAGCTTTATCTGTTCAGCTTCATACTTAGGATCTAAAGTCACATAAGGGTTCTGCCAGTCAGCATTTATGCCGAGGCGTTTAAATTTAGCTTCCTGTCCTTTCAGGTTTTTTAAAGCAAATTCTTTACATTTTTCACGTAACTCGACTATGGAGACAGCGTTTCTGCCGCCTTTAATTTCTTTAACTACAGCATTCTCAATCGGTAAGCCGTGAGAATCATAACCTGGAATAAAAGGTACTTTAAAACCTTGCTGGTATTTAAATCTACAGATTATATCTTTAAGAATTTTATTTAAAGCAGTTCCTATATGAATTTTATTGGAGCTTAAATATGGAGGTCCATCATGTAATATAAAACGTTTCGCAGCTTCATCTTCCCTAATCTTTAAGCCCTGTCTATAAATATCTAGTTCTTCCCAGAGTTTTTGAAATTCTGGTTCACGGACTGGTCCATTTCCGCGCATAGGAAATTCTGTAATAGGAAGGTCTATAGACTCCTTTATGGCTTTTTTGTAGTTTTCAGATGATATTTTTTCTGTTTGCATGGCTATAATGGAAGTATAAACTTCTATTCTATCAAAGATAATCTTTCTTAAAGCTTGGAATAATGAACGAAAAAGAACCAGTAGATAAAAAAGACGAAGAAGAAAAAGAGCCTGTAGATGTGGATCTTAGGCATACATTTAATTATGTAGGTGGAGCTTTTGCTTACAAGAATAGTAAAAATATAAAAAAAAGTATCAGTGAGGATAATTTTCGCGAAACGATTATGATGGTAGGTTATGGCAAGGCTCGTAAAGTGAGCTTAGCCATGCCAGACGCGGATAAAAGAGCTGGGATTTTTCCACAGCATAATTCAGTTGATGAGTTTAAAACGAATTTAGAATTACTACCTTCTCGTGATTTACAGCCTTATGAGGTTATGGTAGATGTAGAGACTTTAGAAAAGAATAATTTTCAATTATCTATAGTGCCGATAACTAAAGATCGCTTAAGTAAATTACAGAAACAGCTATCCCACATGAGTCCTTATGCCTTTAATCAAATGATGGATATACCACGCCCAGATAAAAGAGATTTTAAAGTTTATTATAAAATTATCAAAAAAACTAGGCAGATTATCACTGTGTATCCTCATTGTAAATCACTACAGTCTCTCTTTGCGCAAGTCGTTCAGTACGATGAAGAGAATAATGTAAATTCGATAAAGCATTGTAGCTTTGATAATAATGCGCCATATATTTTAAATGAATCGAAGATTGATAAATTTGGGAATCTCAGACAAATCGCTCATGTCGGTAGAAAAGGTGGGGGCATAGCGCAAAATTCTGTTGAGAGATTTGATGATGGAACTTTGATTTGGGTTATAACTCAAGAAAAAGAAACTGGTGCTGCTGCTTTAAAGCCTAATGATGAAGTCGTTTTCGTGGGTAATGTAATTAATAATGCAGCGAAGCTTGCAGCGAGAAATATGGGAGCAGAGGTGGTTATAGGTAATGCTTGGGGAGGGCGTTTCTGTCCATCTGGCTGCAGGCCAGAGTGTCACCCAATGCAGCAGAATTTTAAAGCTCAAGTTCGTTTACAGATTAACCAAATCATAGATGGTGCTACTATACCAGGGTTAGATCCGATTTTTAAAATCAATCCACCATTTTAGGTAAGCGTTCTCACCCCAATTGTTAGTCTGAGAGAATCGGCATTTTTGGCGGTTCTGGCACTTTTAAATTCTTTTTCTGATTAACTTGTTCGGGAAAATTTGGCAGTAAATCTGGAATCACTTCGGTAGGATTTTTAGAAATAGAGTTTACTGCCACTGATAGAGCAATAGGCAAAAGAATAGAGAGTGCACCTATTGTTCCATTTACACATGCCTCTTTGATAAACTCTAGAGCAATGTACTCAGGTCTCCTGTTCTTGAGGAGGGTTTTTAATTCTTGGGGGTTTAGTTCTTTATTAGCGGTCCCCATTATGCTCTCTATCACTTCTGGTGTAGATCTGTTTTTCTGCAGAACATTTTGCTGAAAGAAGTTGTTTAATTCATAAGGGTTTAGTTTTTTAATAGCGCTCTTCAGTATCAGCCCTACTGCTTCTTCATTATTAGATACCGCACTTGTTAAAGCATTATCGCCATCTTCGTTAGTCTGAGTAAGGAAGGTTTTAAATTGACTAGGGCTTAGTTTTTCAATAGCAGTATTCAGTATAAGTTCCACTGTTTTTTCATTGCCACTTTTTGCTGCAACCATTAAGGGGTTGTCGCCATGTTTGTTAGTCTGAGAGAAGAAGGTCTTAAATTCTTCGCGGTTTAGTTTTGCTTTAGCAGTCTCCAGTATCAGCTCTAATGCTTCTTGATTACCATCATTTGCCGCCTCCATTAAAGCGTTATTGCCACGTTTGTTAGTCTGAGAGAAGAAGGTTTCAAATTCTTCGGGGTTTAGTTCTTCATTAGCGGTCTTCAGTATCAGCTTTAATACTTCTGTCGTCTGCGTCGGGGACAACACACTCTTGTTACTAATTGCCGCATGCATTAAAGCGTTATTGTCATATTTGTTAGTCTGAGTAAGGAAGGTTTTAAATTCTTGGGGGGGGTAGTTTTGCTTTAGCAGTCTTCAGTATCAGCTCTAATGCTTCTTTGTCACCACGCAGTACCGCAAATGTTAAAGCGTTATTGCCACGTTCGTCAGCCTGAGAGATGAACTGAGTAAATTGCTGAGGGTCTAGCTTTTCAGCACTATTCAGTATTGCCCCTGCTGTTTCTTTATTCCACCGCAGTACCGCAAATATTAAAGCGTTATTGCCAAGTTTGTCAGCCTGAGAGATGAACTGAGTAAATTGCTGAGGGTCTAGCTTTTCAGCACTATTCAGTATCACCTTTACTGCTTCTTCATTACCAGCCCATACCGCGAACATTAAAGCGCTCTCGCCATTTTTGTTAGCCTGAGAGAGGAGGGTTTTTAATTCCTGAGGGTCTAGTCCTTCGGTAGCAATCTTCAGCATCATCTCTGCTGATTCTTTGTTACGATTATGTGCTGCACGCCACATGAAAACATTATTACCATCTTTGTCAGTTTGAGTGCGAAGTTTTTCTAATTCTCCAGCAGGTAGTTCTGAAAGATTCATCATACGCTCAAAATCTTTAGCGTGATTTCTAGTTTTAAGTATTTCATTTATCCTAGGATCTGTTTCGAAACCAAAGCTCTCAATATTTTTAAATATTTGATAGATAAAGAATAAATCTCTGCCGGTAAATTCTTGATTACTCTTAAATTTAGTGTGCAGTATAGTTAAATCCTTCATATCTTGATCTGCTCTAAGCCACTGTTCACTATTAGGAAATACAGCTGTCCCTTGATCATCTTTGATGTAAAGCTTTTCAGCAAGTATAGTTTGTCCATTTTCATTAATCGCTGCGATGTATGGATCTAAATTCTGATTTGCTGCGATACCACGAATTTCTTTAATCTGATCATCTCGCATGGCTATAGCTAATCTAGGTACAGTTGCCTTGCCACTTGGGTCTTTTGAGAAATAGACATGGAAGTCCCCCTGATTTAAATATCCCTGTGCTGTTTCTAATCCTTGAATACACCAGCCAGTATTAAAGGCTTTAATGCTATCTCTAAGCTCCTTAGCATCACTACCTTTTGGAAATTTTCTCCATTCACCATCAGTAGTAGTTAAATCTATTTCTTTTTGAGATTGATTTTGGAGGAATGCATATAGGGCAGCGAAATTTAGAGAACTAGTAGAATCTCCTTTATTGATCTGTATATTATCGACTAAAAATTTTGCAAATTCTGGATTTGCAGCAGCATATTTTTCTTTAATTTCAGCTTCAATGTTTGTTGCAGTCTGAGTTTCACATAATGTGACTATGTCATTTATTTCAGCAATTAAAGCAGGGTTTAAAACAGGAAAATCTTTAATTGAATTTTCTTGTCTGTTTTGAAAATTTACCTTAGTCCCTCTTGGATCGTTTAGGACTAGTGAATAAAGTGTAACTTTATCTATTTCATCATTAGAGAAAAGCTTAGAGAGTTTCTCTTTGTAGCCAAAATCTAGATTTGGGTCTCTAGCAGTGTATTCACTAATTTCATTTTTAATCTTTTCTTGATCTAAACTTCCAGATTGATATTTGCCTAAAATATCTTTAAATTTCGCAAATGCATTAGCATCTATTTCTGTGTGTGAATTTATAGTTTCTGGTTTTTTTAAGATTTCTTCAAGGGTTTTAAGCTTAGGCTTATCATCGAGTATTCTTAATTCTAAGTTAGCCACTGAATTAAATATCCAATGTCTTGTTTTATTGTCTAGATAAGCTAAGCCACCATTTTCATCATTAAGGTAATTAAACCATTCTCCTAGTGTGGCTTTTAGATTAGCTTTTTTGTCATTGAGTATGAATGTTCTCTGTTTTGGAGTGTCTTGAAGATTTTCTGGAGGGTTCATTTCTTGAGCTAAACGTTGTAAATGTTTAAAATCTTCATCAGTAAGCTTTGTGGGTAAAAATCTTTCTAGATATTTATCTTTGTTATATTTATTATTTTCTGTAAAATATTTTGGAGCGTGTTCTAGTATAAACCTAGTAGCGATCTGTTCTTTCTGTTTTTGATTTTGAGTATTCTGTAATAATGTTAGCCAATCTTGAGTATTAGTGCTTGCTTCGTTTGGGTTTTCTCCTCTGATTAAATTAGTGAGAAATCCTAATAGAGAATCTGGGCTGATAGGTTTCTCGTCTTTTTTGATTGCTGTGATTAAGCCTGTAGCTAAATTGGATACCCGCTCCTGAGTTTCCTTGGGTAAAGTTAAGAATAGGCTGCTATTATTTTGAATAGCCATGTTCTTAAAAAGTATGTTGAATTAGATTTTTGATATGAGCTTATAATGGATATGCTATCTATTTTTAGCGATTTTATCGAAATCTTATAAAAATTTAGTGAGTAAAGTAAAGAAATGGACGAGGAAACTTTAATTGAAATATTCCAAAAATCTCTTGCAGAGGAAGAA
>JBJTTW010000178.1:0-3517 GCA_046080385.1 bacterium | reverse complement strand
CTTGCTATATTAAATGGGATTTATTCTAGGGTATTAGGAACTATTTCAGAGTGGAATAAATATGCAGAAACTTTAATGGGTGAGCCTTATACAGTGGCTTGTGGCTATGGTGCTCGTTATTTTGCTGGGCATTTTGATAGTATTACGGATGATGCTACGCTCTTTGAATTAGCTTTTAGCTAGTGTGGCGTTGGGTGGGGGAATAGGATTTGTGGTTTTAGTTTATTTTGTTTAGGGTGATACCTTGATTTCTTAGTGCTTCGATAGTGTATTCTTCAAAGCCTACTATTGGTTCGGGGTTGCAAATTTTTGAGAGCTCTATACCCATAGGAGTTAGGACTGCTTTACCTATGATTATTTGTTTGTTAGTCTCATTTTGAAATTCAAAGCTGTATGATGAATTTATGTATTTTATTTGACCTTTTTGGGAATCGCAAGTTATAAAAATATACTCTGAAGAGGAAGCATGTTTAATTAATCCAATTGATTCTAGGTGAATTAAAAGGTCAAAATTAATTTTATCAAATAAATTAGAAGTGTCGTTTTTAAAATCATATGGTACGAAGAGAAACTGTTTATTACTATCAAATATTTCCCACTTAAACGCACATAAATTCATAAAGGCTTCAGCATCTTCTTTATCTAGCTCTGCCATAAGATTTACAGTGCGTTTTGAAAAGCTTTGTGGTTGATTGGCTTCCTCGGCTAAAATTCTTGCCCACTGTACTTGCATACTTTCCTCTGATACGAGCTTGGATTTATCATAGAAATTTAGAATCCAGTCATTATCTATATCTTGTGGCTTAGCTGTTTCTTTAAGAAAAGGAGTCGCTTTCTTGATAATTGATAGTGCATTTTCTTGTTTTTTTATTTCTTCTCCGAGAAATCTACCTATAAATGCTTTTGAGTCTGGAACTAGAAAGTTGTTCTTTAAATGCTCTATTTTTAAATTTGTTACTTCTTCTATCAATCTAGCTTCTGAGTTAGCTTTAGCTAAACGCACTATTTGAGAAGGTTCTGCGCACCAACCCACCGCTGAGCTAATTTTATCAATAAGCTGATTTGCTATGTCTGCTATAGCTTGGGGTAAGCCATCAAGATTAATAAGAGAAAAATTGTTTTCGCCCATGCTTATATTCTAAACTTTTAAGCTATTCACTGCTTTTTAGATAAAACGGTAAGAGTAAAGATCAAGGCATTATGCCTCTAAAGAAATTTTCTAGAAATGTTTTAGAGTGATCAATTGAGCCTTCTCTTCTTCTACGCATATAGAATACAAAATTAAACATCAAAAATGCAAAAAAGAGAGAGGACATAATTATTGAGGCACCGTAGAGTTCCTCAATGGAAACTTGCATCATAAGTTAGCTCCGTATTTTTCTAGAATATCTAAACCTCTTTCAATACATAAATAGCCGAGGCATAGAACTATTATAGATGCAAGCAAGTACAACATTGAAAAATTATCATGTAAATAATTCTTGTCAGTGAAAGCATTGATAACACAGGGGTCGTTTTTCCTCAGGAACTTATTTTGGAATGTATAATTTTAGGCTACCCATCCTGGGTCTATAGACTCCCAGAGATTCTGTCTAAATGATTTATCAGGGTTTAATAAACCTGCTTTTTTCTTTTTTAGATAAAGTGGCAATAGTAAACACAGAGTGTGAAAAGTACAGAAAAATAGTACTAGAGCCGCAACGCAAAGCGTATGGTATAACTCGTATGGCATTATGAGGATTCTCCTTTGTAGTATTTATCAAGTATAGTCACAGCATGAGTTAAAAAGTTATAACCCAAGAATGCAGGAAATAAAGATAGAAGAAAACACGACAAACTAAAATCATTGAACAGGTAATCTTGCTCTGTGACGACCATATATAGCATGCTAGCACAAGGACTCATTAACGCAAAGCCAGCATATTTAAATAAATCTGCTCTGAATTTAATACACTCAGGTGTGGAATCCATAAACTAAAAGCTTCGCAAGAATCAGAGAATTTTTTAAGGGGTCGTTTTTCCTCAGAAATTTATTTTGAAATGTATAATTTTTAGGGTAGTTATTTAGAAGACTTATTTACCTCTCAGATATTCTAGGATAGAAATTCTATTTTAGGTGGTAAAATAGAAATATGCTCCACAGGACTTTAAAGCTACCTAAATCTAGAAGTTTTTTTCTATTTGGTGCAAGGCAAGTTGGTAAGAGTACTTTATTAAAACAACTCTTCGCTAAAAAAAATAGTCTTTATCTAAATCTTTTAGATAGTGAAATCTATTTAAGATTATTAGCGAAGCCTCATCTACTTTTAGAAGAAATTAATGCCTTAGATAAATCAGTTTCATCTGTGATTATTGATGAAATTCAGCGTGTGCCAGACTTGCTAAATATCGTTCATAAACTAATAGAAGAGAGAAAAGATCTTAATTTCATTATGAGCGTCTCTAGTGCAAGAAAATTAAAGAGACAAGGAGCTAATATGCTTGCAGGCAGAGCCCTGACCTATAACTTATTTCCATTAACCCATTTAGAATTGGCTCAGAAATTTAAACTGTCTAAGGTTTTAGACTTAGGTAGTTTACCAGCTGTTTACTTAGATAAAGAAGATGTTTTTGCCCGTGAAACTTTAAAATCCTACGCCAGAACCTATATTGAAGAAGAAATAAAAGCTGAAGCACAAATCCGTCAATTAGGAGCTTTTGTCCGTTTTCTTGATTTAGCAGCCAGTGAAAATGGCTCTATTATTAATTATTCAAATATAGCTAGTGATATTTATGTAGATTATAAGACTGTTCAAGAATACTATCAGGTTCTAGAAGATACTCTGATAGGTTTTAATCTATACGGCTATGCCAAATCCTCTCGCAAACAGCTAAGCAAGCACCCTAAGTTTTATTTTTTTGATACTGGTGTGAGAAGGGCTTTAGCTAAAAAGTTAGATGCACCATTAATAGCTAAAACTAGAGAATTTGGTGAAGCTTTTGAACACTTTTTTATAGCAGAAGCCATGAGACTTGCATCTTACTCTAGAAAAGATTATCAATTTACTTATTACCGCACTAAGTCTGGTGCTGAAGTAGATTTAATTATTGAAACTTATGATGACAGGTGTTATGCCGTAGAAATTAAGGCTAGTGATAATGTAGATATTAATAAACTAACTGGTCTTAAATCTTTTAAAGATCTCAGGGGAGATGCTGTATTGCTTTGTGCTAGCTTAACTAAATCGAAGTATACTGAAAACGATATTTTAGTTTGCCCTTGGCAAGAGGTTTTAAAGAAGATATTTCATTGACATAGAAAGATCTGATTACCTACAAAGCCGCCAAAAAAACAGCATAAGTGCTAGCTACGCTTACTTATGTAAGGTATGATTAAGGTATGACAAACAAGATCCAATTTCAAAAAGGCTTAAGCTTAGAAGAGTTCATAAAGAAGTTTAGGAATGAAAAGCAATGTGCAGAATATTTAGAGAAACTAAGATGGAGTAAGGGTTTTTCATGCAGTAAGTGCGAAGGA
>JBJTTW010000177.1:0-19823 GCA_046080385.1 bacterium | reverse complement strand
TTGTATTTTGCTGCCAGCTCATTTAAAGTCTGATCCTCTCGCAAAGACTCTATTACTACTTTCGCTTTGAACTCTGAACTATATGGCTTGCCTCGGGGCATGGTACTCTCTCCTCTCTTACCTTACCCTTCTCTTTTAACACTTTCTTGGCCCTATTTCTTCAGACCACTATATAGTTAACTATTTCGAACCAAATCTTGATGCACAAAATCTATTAAGAGAAGAAGGGCGTGATGTCAAGGATAGATTTTTAGCAAATATTATTAATAATCAATCTCCTGAAAAATATCGATCAATCGTCGAACTGGTGTCTAATGCTGTAGATGCCTCAATCACAGCTGAGAACTCTAACTTAAATATCAAGGTTAATCTCAAACCAAATGGTTATACGGTAATTGATGATGGAATTGGTATGAGCTCTGAGATTATACTCTCAAAGCTTCTAATTCCAACCGTTTCTGGTAAATCTGGTGATACTACAATCGGAAGATTTGGAGTGGGATTTTATACAGCACTTTCTCACCTTGAAACAAATAAAGATTTCGTAAAAGTCACTACTAATGCTGGAGAACAAGCTTATTTAATTACATTTCAAAAAAGAGCAGAGCGAGGTGATCGAGTTTGTTTAAATATTCAAACATTAGATCATGCGCCTAAAGGAACCACAATAGAAGTTCAAGCTACTAATTTTAAAGCTGAAAAAGCAAAAGCATATCTTAAAGAATCTCTGCAATTCAATACAAATGCTGATATCAGTATTAATCACGGTGGGGTAGATTATACTGTAAATAATTTATCAGAACTGAAAAGAATAAATATAGAAGCGAGCTCAGAGCATAGCAAAACAGAAATTCTATATTCCCTAAACGATAAATCAAATCTTGATAATTCTGCTTGTGTAGTACATCTGCTCGTAAATGGAGTAACTATTGAAAAACAAGAAATCACAGGAACTAACTTACCAAGATCTTTAGCTTTAAATTTCCCTATCGAATCTGAATTAGCGGAAAGTAGAAATGAATTAGCTGTAAATAATACAGTACTCAGTGCAGCTAGCCTTATGGTCGATTCTGTAATATTAGCGGAAGATTTAACAGAACAAGATAAAATCACCTTATTAAATGCTCTTTATCCCGTCATGAAAAACATACAAGATTCTAATTCTAATAAAGACTTCAATTTAATAACCCATATTCAAAATTCTTTTCGAGATATTAAGAATCAAGACAGTGTCTATTTACCGAACTCACCTGAATTTCAGCTACTGAAATTAGCAAACCATGCTCTATTCATCAATCCAGAAATAATATCAACTGAATTAAATGACGTGAAGGGTATTGAAAAAGCGGCTAATTTTAAAAGAAATCCCAGCAATCCTCACAAATTATATTTAGCTGAATTTAATGATCCAAATCAAGTTATGATTCAATTTGAAAAAATAATAATTTTGAATAGTGCTTATTATTCAGAAGAAAATATTCCTGTCCTGAATAACATATTTTCTAATCTTGGACCTCATGATGAAATAAAGATGGGGAGCTTTATTTATCCAGCGAATGAAAAGCTAATCATCTTAAAACCAGGGAAGCAAGCAAATCTAGAAGAAATTGCCAGCCTGACTGCACTTTGTGGAGATGAATATTATGAAAGTCTTAAAGCAGAGCTATTAAATAAAAAAGAATTGGATTCTTATGAACAAAAAAATTTAAGTGAAGCCATCACTGCAAGTGAAATTATCAGCTCAGGTCTTGAGATGGTTAGCGTTCAATATCCAGATTATTTTAATAATATTCAAGAAATTTTAAAATCAAATACTACTGGACTTATTCCTAATCGTAATATAGCTACTGCTTCAGTCGGCAGGCTAGCTAAATTATTTAAGTCGATTGAACTTTTACAGGGATTACAAGAAGACCCAAGCTCTAAAGAGCTTTTAGATCTTATGCGCAGCAATATGGTATTTGATGAAATCAAGTATTCAGAATTGAACATGAGGGATATGAAGATGGAGAAGAATATGCATGGGATAGAAGGCTTAACAGAAGAGGGTTACAGCAAGTTGATGATGCATTGGATGAAATGCTTAACAGGAGAGGATTACAGCAAGTTAATTCAAGAGTGTCAGGTGAAGATCTCAGAACTTACTAGTCAAGATTTAAAAAAAGTTTTTAATCAGTATTTTAGTTTTTGTGAACTGCCTCTAATTAAAGAGCTTTCAGCTAATGATATTCACGGCGATGGCTATTTTTGCGTATTTCATGATAGTAATAATACTTCAGATCGGGATAATGCATTTATTCGGGATGAGGATTTTTTGATTTCAGATAAAAAGAAAGAAACCTTTAGCGAGTGTTTTTTAGACATAGAGCTTACGCCATCAGCTAGCCGTAATTTACTAAAGAGTATATATGGTGGTCTAGGATTATCAGATGCTAACTTTAGTCGCATGCTTCCTTATTTTATAAAAATGGCTAACAGTGATAAATATCTTGAAGAAATATTCTTTGATGATAAATTTATTGATAAAGCCTTTAGCTGCCTTGAAGGAAAAAGCGAAGATACTATCCTTCAATATTTTCAACATTTAAGTGATATCAATTTTAAAGAGAACGTACACGGTCTTATTGGAGATGAGGAATTAATCAGCTCAAGATTATTGAAAGTTTTTGATTTGCTAGACCAATTAAATAAAAAAGAAAAAGATAAAATACTAGAACAGTTTCAATTACAAGTCGCAAAGTATGACAATGAAATGACGAAACTGTTTCTTAAGGTTTTATCTGATGGTTGGTATATGCGAGATTTTAATTTTTCAGATGTTCCAAATGAAAGCCGCCCATATTTAATGTATCTTCGCCATGGTGGGGAAATACTAGATGATTTAGTATCTAAGGATTTTAAAAAACACGATGCTCGATTTTTATTGTCAGACTTAATAAGTTTGAAAAATTTAAATGACCGAGCCTTTATGACCTTTCATGGCTCAAGTGAAGAGCTAAAGCAATTTCTAAATTCTCCAGAGCAGGATTCCATTGATAGTAAATCAACTAAAAGGCAGATCGCTCATGCGATCAATAATCAAGGTGTTAACAATGATTATATTTGGATTCGTGAATTAATACAAAACGCTATGGATGCGGCAAGTAAAATGCAGCTTGGTGAAAATAATGTTTCAGTCAGACCAATGAAAAATGAGAAAGGTGAATTTATTTTACAGATCCAAGACCCACTGGGTATGAACCTAAATGAAGTAATAAATTACTTATTAGCACCAGGCGAATCTAGCAAAAGAGGTGACTCTTCGCAGGTTGGCAAGTTTGGGCAAGGTTTCTTTACTATATTTAAAAACTCCCGTGATGTCACTATCAAAACTTCTAAAGGTGATGGGACTATTTTAAACCTAAAAATCACTCCAATTGGAGCAGATGGAAAACCCTTAGGGGAGAAAGGGAAAGTCTTTGACTTAGATATTCAGATGTTTCAAGAACCTGGAATTTATAAAGGTACTACTATTGAAAATAATATTTTTTCAGATTTTCCTGAAATGGAAGGTACTTTTGCTAAAAGTGCTCTTATGCTCAACGCTTCACTGGTAGATGCAAATAAAGCTGAAATATTTTATAAAAGCAAACCTATAAACTCCTCAATTAAATCTAGTGCAACAATTGAAGTTCCAAGCTTAGGCACTCTTACTGCTTATAGTTCTACATCTAGTGCATTGACGCAGAATGGATTGTATATTAAAAAATTAGATCCCAGTTTTATTGAGGAATTGCCAAAAGCTATTAGAGATTATTATGGGAAACAAGGCTTGGTAGTTGATCTGCCAGCAAGCTTAGCTTTAATTCAATCGAGGAATGACATTGTGAACGCTGATGAAGTTGTTCCAGAAATTAAAAAAGCTTTGCCTAATCTGGTTACATCTTTATTCTTAAAAGAATTAAGCGACTCTTTAATGGGGATAAATTCTCTAGTTCAAGTATTAAAAGATTTAGATTTACCTTATGATTTTTTTAAAAGGCCTGATCGAGTAATAACAAGCGAAGAGGTAAAAAATGACATCAAACAGCTTAAAAAGGGAGAAAGCATTTCGTTTGAAAAGTACTCTAGTAGATCGTCTCAAATGCTTCAATTTATAGTATCCATTGATTTTTTTGAATATAAAGGGGAACGATTATCTTTAAAGCAGTTAGCAGGAAAACTTAATGAAGAAAAAGATAGCTTTGATATTCAATCTTTACCAGAAGCTCTTCAGCAAATAGTACAGTTCTCTTTTGATTCTGTGAAAAATTCTCAATTCGCTGCGATTCAGGCTCAAGCACTGTATGGGATTTCAAGCCCTAGCATAGTTACAGATTTTAAATTAGATAAAAACTCTGGAAGAGAAACAGAAATCTCTCCATATCTAGCTTTTGATAAATTAAGAGAATTAATACTTGATACTATAGGTTCAGCAGGAACAAATAGAACTTACTATTTATCTTTAGATAATTCTATAGCTCACGCATCTTCATATAGTAATAGAATTGGCTGGAATTTGAATTTCATAGAAGCTGATGTGAAAAATTTAGCTAGTGCTCTTGCTAATTCAGACCAAGATAAATTTAATAAATTGTTAGAAAAAGTTCTTGAGACAGAAACACATGAATATCGCCATTTAATTGAAAGTTCAGAAGATAATGGAACGCATAATCAGACTTTTTATAAAGGGCAGAGAGAGATTTTAAGGTTATTATTAAATAAAATAAATCCAGTTGAGCTTCTTGAGAACTTGAAAAATGAATTTCCAGATATCAATCCAGAGAAGGTTCTATCTAAAGATGAATTTTTACGTACTCTAGGGAAATTATAAAGACAGACTCGTAACTCCACTATATATGCTTAAAAACCTTTAACTACACCTCTAAATCAGCATAAAGCACTGTCGACAAATACCTTTCCCCATTAGAAGGAATAATTACCACTATCATCTTAGCTTGATTAACAGGGTCTTTAGCTAACTGTAAAGCCGCATCAAGAGTAGCTCCAGAAGAAATTCCGCAGAGTATACCCTCAGTAGCTGCAACTTTACGAGCAGTCGCTACAGCTGTCGTAACATTAACTTTTATAACCCCGTCTAATAAAGACTTATCTAAATTATCTGGAACGAAGCCAGCTCCAATACCTTGAATTTTATGTGGACCAGGCTCACCACCAGAAATTACTGGAGACTCTTCTGGTTCTACAGCGTAAAATTTCATACTAGGCTTTTTAGATTTAAGTACCTGAGCTAATCCAGTAATAGTACCTCCAGTCCCCACGCCTGCTACAACAATATCAACTCCACCTGCGGTATCTTCCCAAATTTCCTCAGCAGTAGTTTCTCTGTGGATCTTAGGATTAGCTATATTGCTAAACTGCTGTGGCATAAAGCCATTTGCTAAAGTCTTAGATAATTCTTCGGCTTTAGCGATAGCTCCTCTCATACCCAAGGCCCCCGGAGTTAATACCAAATCTGCTCCATAAGCTTTTAGTAGTTTCCTTCTCTCTATACTCATCGTATCTGGCATGGTGAGTATTAATTTATAACCTTTAGCCGCACAGACTAAAGCTAAACCTATTCCCGTGTTACCACTAGTTGGCTCGACTATAACTGATTTATCTGGAGAAATTAAACCAGCTTCCTCGGCAGCATTAATCATACTCATAGCGATACGATCTTTTACAGAACCACCTGGATTAAAAAACTCTAGCTTTAAAACAACATCCGCAAGATGCTCTAAATCAAGCATTTTCCCCCGATTGAGCCTTACTAAAGGTGTTCTACCAATAGTCTCTATAATATTATCTGCAATATTTAATTTATTAGTTATGGTCATAATTAACACAATTCCTTAAGAGTTTTCTAAAATTATAGCTTAGGCATAAGAAGTGAATAAAACTTTAAATTCATACTGCTGGGCTGGACACGTAGCCGAACGAACAAGGCTGAGGAGGACGCACGCCCGTGCAATTTAAATAATGACAAGCAATGTACAAAGCGGTCTACAGACCATAAATAAAATCAGGGCTGGCATTCGCTTTGAGATTCAGCACAACTATATAAATATAGTAGGTAAAAATGGTGACTTCGCCACATTTATGAAAGAAGAATCTAGAGCCGCTCTTAAGATATTTCAGCACAGTGAAAAATGGAATAAAATTTACGCCCTAATCTCTAGATATCCTTTCCTAGACTTATCTTCACGCATAGCAAATATTAATCATATTTTAGATATACTGTTAGAGCTTGAAGACTACTATGAAAGCGATATAGAGCAGCGTAATTCTTCTATAAATTCAGCAGAAACAAAAGAACGATTAGCTACTCTAAAAAAAGCTAGAGAAGATAAATTTAAAGCTGATCTTAAAAATGTAGATGCTGAGCAGATTCCCGTACAATTCGTAAAAGGCGTAGGTCAAAAACTAGCAGAAAAATTCGATAAGATCGGGATACAGACCTGTAAGGATCTTTTACTTTACAAACCTCGTGACTATATTTTCTTTGAGAGCAAAGATCTTATTAAGGATCTAAAACTAGACGATAACGCTACTATATTTGGGGAAATCAGCAAGATCAATGCTTTTAAAAGCCCAAAAAAAGATCTAGTCGTAATGAACATAGAGATTAGTGATATCTCTGGAAAAATTAAAATCATTAAATACTTTCAGGGTAACTCTAGCCACTTCTATTTAAAACAATTTAAAGGCATGTACCCAGAAGGTAGTAAGGTTATCTGCTTTGGAAAAGTAAAAATAGATAAATTCTCTCGCAAACTCAGCTTTGCAAATCCAGTCATAGAAATTATTGGTGACGAGATAAGTGAATCAGCTGAACAGAATGAGAATCGCATCATTCCTGTTTACCCTTTAACAGAAGGGCTTTCTACCATTCAACTACGCAAAGCAATTAGAAGCAGCATAGATCTTTACGTGGATACGGTAAAAGAATTTTTACCAGACGAAGTTCTAGATACAAATCAATTAGTGAGCCTGAAATCTGCAATCACGCAAATACATTTCCCCGAATCACAATTAGAAATCAATGATGCTGCTCATAGACTAATTTTCAATGATTTTTTCCTGCTGCAACTACAGTTTATGTTGATCAAAAAACAAATTAAAAAAAAATCAAAAGGTATTCAATTCAACTGCTTTTCAGGCGGATTAGTAGATAAATTTTTAGACCTTCTACCTTTTCAGTTAACAGATGCTCAAGCGCGGGTATTTTACGAAGAGATACTACCAGACATGGTTAGTGATGAACCTATGCATCGATTAATACAGGGGGATGTCGGAGCTGGAAAAACAGTAGTCGCTTTTCTGGCTATTTTAGTAGCCATCGATGATGGATACCAATCAGCTATTATGGTTCCCACTGAGATATTAGCCAAGCAGCATTTTAAAAAATTTCAGGAATGGGTCAACCTACTAAACGCTCATTTAAAAATCAAAGTCGCTCTATTAATCGGCAAACAGGGAACTAAAGAAAGACGGAATGTCCTGCAAGAAATAGCTGGTGGCACAGTAAACATAGTAGTAGGCACCCATGCCATAATCCAAGACACTGTAGAATTTCAAAATCTCGGCTTAGTAATAATAGATGAACAACATCGTTTCGGTGTTAAACAGCGTGAACAGCTGTCTTTAAAAGCTAAGAATAAGGCTGGTTCAACGGTACTGGTCGAAAAGCTTTTCATGACAGCAACTCCCATACCAAGGACATTAGCATTAGCTTTGCACGGAGATTTAGATATGTCAGAGATAGATCAGCTCCCTGCTAATCGCCTACCGATTATCACTAAAATATCTAAAAAAAAGTCAGAAGCCCATAAGCTGATTAAAACAGAATTAGACAAAGGGAATCAAGCATATATAGTTTTCCCTTTAATTGATGAATCTGAAACACTTGCAGCAGAAGCTGCGAGCGTTGAGTATGAAAAGCTTAAAGAGACTACTTTCAAGGACTATAAAATAGGGCTGCTACATGGAAAGCTCAATGACGAAGATAAAGAAGCTACCATGCAAGCGTTCTACAAAAAGGAATTACAGATTCTAGTTTCTACCACCGTTATAGAAGTAGGGATAGATGTAGCAGATGCCACAGTAATACTCATAGAATCTTGTCAGAGATTCGGTTTAGCACAATTACATCAACTACGAGGCCGAGTTGGTAGAAGTAATAAACAATCCTACTGCCTGCTTTCAAGTAATTCAAAGAATCCAGAGACTAATCAGCGTTTAGAAATTTTAGTTAAAAGTAATAATGGCTTTATCGTCGCCCAACACGACTTAAATATCAGAGGTGCTGGAGATTTTCTAGGGGTTAAGCAATCTGGGGTAGGAGACAGCTTTCTAAATTCACTAATAGATCAAGAACAGTTACTAATTGCAGCAAGAGACTCTGCTAGAGTATTTAGCGAAAAGCATGATGACATTAACAAGGAATTTCCTCTACTAGCAAGAGCTTTAGAAAAATTTCAAAAATCAGTCAACCTCAATGCTGGCTAAAATCAGGAAATCAATTCAGAAAAGCCATTAAGGCTTTCTTCGATCTTAAATCTTCTGAACATTTTTTATCAATGCAAGCTCGCAGCACAGGTATTCTTAAATTCTCATCTGAGATTAGCTCTAGAATATAGTAGTTAGTAGGCTTTTCAAGAAAAGTTCTTAGCAAATCTAAAAAGTCTTCGTCCCTTAAGTTTTTTCCACTTAATTTTAAGAAAGCCGGCTCACTAGCCAGTTCTGCTTTTAATAGTAAAAGTGAATAATAATTTTTCTCATTAGCCTTGATCTGTTCTTTAATCATTCTATCTAAAGTCTCCAGCGCAAAATCTTTATAGGACTGGTCTCGTAAAAAATAGTATAGAAAATTCATAAACCTTGCATGCTCAGAGGTTCTAAAAGCTTCTGGCTCCTTTAAAATTAAATCTGCGAAGTACCTAGCCCGCTCTAATAGAGACTTTTCACCAGTGTAGTTGTAAAGATATAGTAAGGAGTTAGCTAAATCAGTGTTAACAAAAGATCCTTCTAACTTATCTAATATCTGATCACTCAATCTCACGGCCTTCTCTAAGTACCTCAGGTCCAAGGTATTTCGATAAAGTTTAATCATAGTAAGTAAGGCGTAAGCATTATCATCCATGCCTGGGAAAGACTCTCCCGTATTAAAAATAAAAAAGCCCTCTCTATTAGTCAGCCTCTCTAATAACTTTTCATAAAGCTGTTCTGCAAGAGAGAGATAGGATTTTTCACCTAAAAATAAATAAGCATCTGCATAATAATTAACCAAATACATATGGGTAAAATCTAGATCTTTAGCTTTTATTTTTTTTAACGACTTAAGAGATTTTTTAGTTATGTCCTCCACCTGCTCTTCTGAAAGATCTTTAGGAATATGAAAACAGTATGGAATTTTAGAATTAGCTAGATTAAACATTAACTCCATGACCATAGATCTTTGTCGTGCATGCTGGGACTGCTCGCAATCTTCAATTTCTGCATTTTTGTGAGCAGTCCCATGAGTTCCTAGTAAATCACCACGGTGCAATTCTTTGCTAAGAGCCTCTTTAGGAGAGCTGTTTAAATAGATTTTCTTATACCTATTGCTAAGATCTGCAAAATACTTGTCGACTTCTTCTGGACTAAGCGGTTCTTCTGAAATAATCTCATCAAGCTCAGCTTCTACAGTCGCTTCCGAGCTATCATGCGGGTTCTTAGCAATAAAAGAACACGCATTTAAGGAAAATAAAATTAATATAAGAAATACTCGCATTAATAGGAAACTTCGTTTCACATCACTTCCTCAAACATGATAACAAACTTTTTGCTAAGATATTTTGAGCTTAGTCTGAGTGGCGGAACGGTAGACGCGCTATCTTGAGGGGGTAGTGACCTTTGGGTTGTATGAGTTCAAATCTCATCTCAGACACCATTACATATAAATTATGTCTTTTACACTTGAAGAAATTAAACAAATCCCCAAAACTGACCTACATGTACATCTTGATGGTTCAGTAAGGTTAGAATCCCTGATTGAGTTCTCTAATAGAATGAATATTAAACTCCCTTCTTATACGAAAGAAGGCTTGAAAGACCTAGTCTTTAAAAATAGTTATAAAGATTTACCTGAATATTTAAAATGCTTTGAGTATCTCTGTGCAAGCATGCAAGATTTAGAAAATATAGAGCAAGCGAGCTATGAATTTGCCTTAGATGCTTTTCTTGATGGAGTCTACCATATAGAACCTCGTTACTGCCCATCTTTGCTATTAAATGAGAAGAACACCTTTTCAATTAAAGAAGTTATTCTAGCTGTCGAGAAGGGTCTTAGTCATGCAGCTAGATTAATTAACGAGCAGATATCTGCTTCAGTTAAAACGGAAAAGCTCTTCTCAGATTATCCCTTTGTAAATAAAGCCTTCACCTATACTCAAATACTTTGCATAATGAGACACTGGAGTCCAGAAGATTCTTATAAATATATAGAAGAATTAATCAATATCAAAAAAAGCGGTGAAATAGATATTCACAATATAGACCTAGCTGGACCTGAAAATGGTTTTCCTGTGAGCCTGCATCAAAAAGCCTTTGAGCTCAGTAAAGGTATGAGTAAAACTATTCACGCCGGAGAAGCCGACGGACCAGAAAGTATATACTCTGCTATTGAGCTTGCTAATGCTAAAAGAATCGGTCATGGAGTAAATCTCTTTAATAAAAAATATAACTATGGTGATAGTAAAACAGCTGAACTCGTAAATATAATCAAGGACAAGGATATAACCATTGAAGTCTGCCTCACTAGTAATTTACAGACCTTACCTGAACTAGAAATGAAAGCTGAAAATCACAGTCTAATTAAAATGTTAGAAGCTGGTATAAGCATTAGTCCCTCGACCGATAACCGTACAGTTTCAAACACTACCGTTAGTGAAGAAATATTTAAAATCCAATCAGCGTTTAAGTTAGACAAAGATACTGTTTTATCTTTGATCAAGAATGGTTTTAAAGCCAAGTTTGCATAAAATCACCCAAGAGCATCTCCAAAGGAGCAAAGATTTCATGAATAAAATCTATTTTGATAATTCTGCGACCACTGCTCTTGCAGCAGAAGTTATAGAAGTATTAATTGATAGTTTTAAAACTAGCTTTGCAAATCCAAGCAGTGTCCATGGACTAGGCAAATCAGCAAAAAAAAAGATAGAAGAAGCCCGTACTTTTATCGCAAATAGCATAAATGCCGAACCCAATGAAATATTTTTCCTGAGTGGTGCAACAGAAGCCAATAATACTGTTTTTAAAGTTTGTGATTATGACTTAATTATTACTAGCCCTAGTGAGCATGCAAGCGTAATTGAAGCAGCTAAAACCTCTAATAAAGAGATTTTTTGGTTAAATCTTGATCAAGAAGGCTACATCTCTTTAGATGAATTAGAAAGTATTCTCGCCCAACACTCTAGAATAGAGATTCTAGATAAAACCCCTCAGATATCTAAAGAGTCCGCTACACAAAACATAAAAAATGGAATTGCGCAGCGGTCTCCTAAAAAGATTTTAGTATCTATAATGCACGCCAATAGTGAGATTGGTACAGTACAAGATATCAAGGCCATCGGGAACTTATGCGAAAAATATAAAGCTATTTTCCATAGTGACTGCGTTCAAAGCCTTGGCAAGCTAGATATAGACGTTAAAAATTCTAAACTAGACCTAATATCAGCTTCAGCCCATAAACTGCATGGACCCAAGGGCTTAGGTTTTATTTATATAACAAATAAGCTGCAAGAGAGTATGCTAGATAAAGCCCTTATCATAGGCGGTGGTCAAGAAAGGGGTTTCAGATCTGGAACAGAGAATGTAAATTCTATTATCGCCTTTGCCAAAGCCTTAGAAATATCTTCAGATCCTGAAAAACGTAAAAAAGTAAAAGAATTACAAAAAAAATTATGGATGAAATTAAAAAATCTTAAATCTGTAATATTGAACGGTCCTCAGAATCTAGATGACAGACTAAGTGGCAATTTAAATCTATCTTTCATGGATTTAAAATTTAATAGTGAACAGCTAGTACTTCAGTTAGACCTGCGAGGAGTCTGCGTAAGCTCAGGCTCAGCTTGTACTTCCAATAAAAAGAATTTTGCAGATTCTTTCATTGAAAGTTCTTATGTCCTTAGAGCTTGCCGCATAGATGAAGATATTGCAAAAAGAGCTATTCGCATATCACTCTCATGGATGAATAATGAGACAGAACTAGAGAAATTAACTGAGATAATTACAAAGCTCGTTTGACAGGTTTATGATAAGGGTAGAGGATTGTATAGTAAGGAAGAGGCATTTAATTATCTTAGATGGCAGAAGATGAAGACTTATTAATAGGCCCTAGCGAAGCTGATATAGATGAAACTCGTGAATTTCAGAGAGATCTGGACGTTGACGAAGAAGTTATTTTTAAACAGCCAAAAGAAAGCTCTCCACTAGTTAATGACAGTGTTTATTTATATTTAAGAGAAATAGGTAAAATACCTACCATTACTGCCGATCAAGAAATAGAGACAGCTAGGGATATTCAATCTGAAGATAAAAAAATCTCAGATAAAGCCCAAAGAGCTTTAGTAAGAGCTAATTTAAGATTAGTTGTAAGTATCGCTAAACGCTATGCGAGAAACTCTAGTCAATTATTAGATCTTATACAAGAAGGAAATCTTGGATTAATGAAAGCCGCTTCTAAATTTGATTACAAGAAGGGCTATAGGTTTAGCACTTTCGCTACGTGGTGGATTAGACAGGCCATAAGCAGATCTATTGCAGATAAATCGAGAACTATTCGTATACCCGTTCATATGATCGAATACGCATCGAAACTAAACAAAAGTAAAATGGCTCTAAGGCAGGCATTAAATCGCGATCCAAAACCTGATGAGATAGCCCACTACATGAATATTAGCTTAGAAAAACTAGATGAAATTGAAAACCTACAGGTGAAAACAGTCTCCATGTCTACCAAAGTCAAAGGCGAGGAAGGAGTAGATATATCAGACTTTATCGCTAGCAATAATGCCTTCGCCTCTCCAGATGATCACACCAGTGCAACACTGCTGCGCAAAGAACTTAAGACGATTATTGAAGAATTAAGTGAGCTTGAACAGAATGTATTATTTCTTAAATACGGCATCGCCACCGACAAAGAATATACTCACGAAGAACTCGCTGAAATTTTAGAAATCCCTAAAGCTCAAGTTAAAAAGCTTGAAGCGAAGGCGCTAAGAAAATTAAAACTCTACGCTAAAGATATCAAGGACCTTAAAGAATTTTTAAATTAAAGATAAATTCAGTCTCATTTTGTTAGAATTCCTTTTTAGGAGTAACTGAATAATCAATTTTTTTCATGTCTAGTAATTTCCCTGATCTCGTTCAAGTCAAGGAAAAAGCCTTAGAAATAAGAGCTAATTCTTTAAAAATGATACATGCCGCTAAATCTGGTCATCCAGGTGGTTCATTGTCTATTGCAGACATACTCTCTGTTTTATATTTTGGTGGTCATCTAAAGTATAACCCACTAAATTCTCACGATCCAAATCGAGATATTCTCGTCATCAGTAAAGGGCACGCTTCACCAGCAGTATATTCAGCTTTAGCCCTAGCTGGTTTTTATCCTATCGCAAATACTATGAGCTTTAGACAGCTCGGCTCAAAATTCCAAGGACATATAGACAGTCTCAAAGTGCCTGGTGTTGAGATGTCTACGGGCTCACTCGGTCATGGTCTTTCTAATGCCCTTGGCTTTGCTCTAGCAGCGAAGCTTGATAAATCTGAGCGTAAAGTTTTTGCCATACTCAGTGATGGTGAATTACAGGAAGGGCAGTGCTGGGAAGCTTTCATGGCATGTGCTCATTATAAAACTGATAACTTAGTTGCGATTATAGATAGAAACCGCATCCAGCTTGATGGTGCCACAGAAACCACTATGGCACTTGATCCGCTAGAAGATAAATTAAAAGCTTTCAATTGGGAAACTGTAAGCATTGATGGTCATAATCTTGAAGAACTGGACCAAGCTCTGAAACAGGCTTATCAAACGAGTAAAGAGACAAATAAGCCATTTGCGATTATCGCAAATACTATTAAAGGCAAAGGAATCTCTTTTATGGAGAATGCAGTAGGCTGGCACGGAGTGGCTCCAAGTGACACTGACCTAGAGAAGGCTTTATTAGAATTAGCGGGGACTAAATAATTATGGGTGCAGCGATAGAACCATCAACAGAAAAAATAGCTACTAGAGTGGCTTACGGCAAGAGCTTAGTAGAATTAGCTAAATTAAACCAAGATATAGTCGTTTTAGATGCAGACTTATCTAGCAGTACTCAGACTAAATTTTTTGCTAAAGAATTTCCTGAAAGATTTTTTAACATGGGAATCGCTGAAGCTAATATGGTTAGCACTGCAGCTGGCTTAGCTAAAGCAGGGAAAATCCCTTTTGTGAGTAGCTTTGCGATGTTCGCTGCTGGTAGAGCTTGGGAACAAGTACGTAATTCAGTTGCTCACAATCATGCAAACGTGAAAATCTGCGCCACACATGCTGGTCTCACAGTCGGTGAAGATGGTGCAAGTCATCAGATCATCGAAGATATAGCACTGATGAAAAGTATTCCAGGTATGGTAGTTATAGTTCCAGCCGATGCGAAAGAAACAGAGAAAGTAATGCAAGCAGTTACTAATTATAATGGTCCCGTATACGTGAGACTTGGAAGATCAGCATTAGCAGTGCTTTTCGATGATAAATATGATTTTCAGATCGGCAAAGCCAATGTTATTAATACTGGAGAGGACTTAACTATTATGGCCTGCGGCATTATGGTAAGCGCAGCAGTAGAGGCAGCTAAAATCCTTAAAGAAAAACATAATAAAAGCATTGAAATCATAAACATTGCTTCTGTAAAGCCTTTGGACACAGAGACTGTTGTTAGTTCAGCATTGAAAACGAGAAATATCATAGTGGCAGAAGAGCATAATATCTGGGGTGGACTGGGAGACAGCGTAGCTAGTGCTTTATTAGAGAACTGCTCAGAGAAATTAAAATTTAAAAGGCTAGGTGTAAATGATTCCTTCGGTCAATCTGGAAAAGCTGAAGACCTACTAGTACACTACGGTCTTACAGCAGAGAATTTAGTTAAGCTGTCTTTAGAGATGCTTCACCATGAATCTTGAAACTGCATACTCTGCCATCTGTCCCTTTTAACAAAATTAAAAAGCAGTTATACTGAAGGTGCTTTCTTTAAAATAAAATGTTTTACGACTTCAGCCGCACTTTATTTACTTTAGCCTTAAGCATGCTTGCCGCAGTGACAGTGTTTGACATTGCTGGCTATAACTATTCACCTATTTTTCTAGTGCTTTTTCTCATTAGTCAGATTTTCACTAAAAACTACGCTACCGTTGGTTCTATTGCTTACATTATCTTGGGCATTCTTGGCATTCAAGTTTTCGCCTTTGGTGCTGGAATCTCATATGTAACACAGCTAGGCTTTATGTATTTAATCGCTCTAATCCCCTTTACTATTTTTGCTTTCCTGTATAGATCATCACTTGAAGAAATTTTAAATAATCCCCCAAAGCTCTTTAAGCCTTTAATTGCCTTTGGGATTCTTCATCTCGTGGCGAATATTCTAATTATCCTTACTGGCAGATTTAATATTTTTAAGTTTATCGATTTAAGTATATTAACTGGCTTAGTCGATTTACTTCTCGCTTATTTAGCCTTAATTTATTTACAGAAAATTCGTTTAAAATTAGCCTCTAATCAAGTTTAGTGGTTAGATTTTTGTTTTTTGGGCAGTCCTAATTTCGGACAGCTGGGGACTCTAAACAATTAAGTTATTAACATCCCACACAACCCAATTTAATTGAGTCTGCACAGGGTGTTAATAACTTAATTGTTTATATGGTCAGAGTCACTTTAGGTTAGTTTGGTAAACCAGTGCTAGGATTCGTGTTAGACATCTGTGACATAACATCTCTTCTTTCTGTTGCATTCTTTTGCTGCTGTATAACTTCACGAGTAATCTGCTCTGTCTTGCTTTCAGGAGGAGGAGGAGTAGTAGGTTTTTTTGGTGTCTCATCAACTGGCTTGAAATTAAGATTAGGGAAAACACCAGGGCAAAATCATTCTAAAAGTGTGATAAATACCATACAAGCGTAAGTCTGGCCAAAAGCGTAAAGATATGTCTCAATAGCAGTATGGCTAAAGAGATAGAAGATTTAGGAATAGTTGAATTTTTTAAAGATTTAGAAGACCCGAGGCGTGCTCAAGGGCAGCGCTTCAGCTTAAAAGCACTAATAAGTAATGTCAATAACTGCAATATTGTGCGGAGCTGATTCTTTTGAAAGCATAGAACTCTTTGTAGAAGTGAAATCTGAGTGGTTTAAAAAGTTTTTTGATCTTAAACATGGAACACCGTCAAAAGCAACATTCGGAAGAATATTTGCAGCATTGGATTCATTAGCATTTGAAGAATGCTTTTCTAATTGGGTAAAAGCAGTAAAAAAAGAAACAGAACAAGAGGTAATCGCAATAGATGGAAAAACATTAAGAGGCTCACATTCTAAAAACAGCTCCCCAATTCATTTACTAAATGCCTTTTCAGTTGAAAATGGATTAGTTTTAGAGCAGCTCAAAGTAGATTCCAAGACCAATGAAATAACAGCAATTCCCGAACTTCTAAATAGACTGCTTCTGAAAGGAGTAACCGTAACCATTGATGCAATGGGCTGTCAGAAAGAAATAGCAAAGAAAATAGTAGAAAAAGATGGTGATTATGTTCTTGGTCTAAAAGGTAATCAGGGGAAATTTCATAAAGATGTAAAAGATTTTCTTGATACTGCAATCAATGCTGCTAATTCAACCCTTAAATTTCATGAAACAAAGCCTGAAAAAGGACATGGTCGTATTGAAAAAAGAAAAATATGGCTAGCTTCAGTCTTAGATCTTGATGAGACACTTTTCAATAATATTCAAAACTGGAGTAAATTAGGTTCCCTAATTGCAATTGAGGCAGAAAGAACTAATTTAAAAACAGGGAAAACTACTAAAGAGAGGAGATATTACATATCCAGTCATAAAGATGATCCAGAGGGACTCTTAAAAATCATTCGCTCTCATTGGGCAATAGAAAATTCTTTACATTGGGTTCTAGATATGACCTTCCACGAAGATGCTTCAAGAATTAGAAAAAAAAATGCTGCTCAAAACTTTTCGCAGATTAGAAAATTAACCCTCAATCTGCTCAAACTAGAATCCTCCAAATGCAGTTTGGTTAATAAAACGCTAAAAGCTGGATGGTCTGCCGATTTTAGAGAAAAATTACTCTTCTCTTAGTTAGAATGATTTTGCCCTGGGAGGATTGAAATGATATTCTGGAATAAGATTTGTTTGTGGAAAAAGATGAGGTGAAGGAAATTAGTATTCTGCTTGGTGCAGGGTTTTCAAAATCTTTGGCTGGATTGCCTTTAGCAGGTGAGCTCTCTTCAGATGTTTTAAAAGCCTTTAAAAATGATTCTAGGCTGAATGCAAAATTTGAAAATATTAAGGAAGAAAATTTTAATTATGAAAAATTTGCTCAATATCTAGAAAATACTCGTGACCAGAATCGCTTTGCTATTGAGCTTGGCCTTGATTCTCTTAACTTAGATGACGGTGAGATTGAGAAACTTAATTTATGTGAAGAAATTTTATATAAAACTTTGTTAGATAAATTGCTTTCAGTAGATTATGCTGCAAAATTTAAGAAAAGGCAGAAGAGCTTTGTTGATTTAGTAAAAGAACTTTTAGGAGAGGGCTATAAGCTTCATTTTTTTGATTTGAATCATGATTTACTGTTAGAGAAGCTTTTTCAAGATAATCATATAGAAGTAGAAAATTTTTTTCGGATCTATGGCGAATTTATGCCGCATAGAGGATATATTCAACTTGAAGATTTTGGCTCTAAGACATCTTCAGAGGACAAGTTTCGTCTTCCAAAGAAGGAAATTAGAGAACAAGGAATATGGTTTTGTCCCTATCAAGATCACATTTTTAATACTCAAGGTGATTCTAATAATGAACAGATCTTTCACTATAAGCCTCATGGGGCTTTGAATCTAGTGTATCTCATGGAGTATCGCATCCCAATTGAATCTAATCGCTTTTATGATATGGTTGGACCGCATCTTCTTATAGATTTTCCGCTAGATCATCAGAATATTAATTCTTTCCGACCTTCCTATGATCAAACTTATACCAAAATACCATTTTAATCTGAAAAAGACTTTTATATGTCCCTTGCGCAGTCCTAGTTTCGGACTGCTTGGACTCAAAAGAATTTTCCAGAATGGTATTATTCAGGCAAGCTAAAGAAAATTTTCAAGGAGAAAGCTTACAGAACGCCTCAGAGTGAGCAAATAAAATTTCAACCTGCGATTTTAAATCAAGGGGGTAATAAAGCTTCAATACTAACAAGAGACTTTTTATACTACTTCCCAGAGGTTTACTCAAAATTCATTTCACTTGGTGAAAAAGAAGCACCACTTTTAACCATAGGCTATGGCTTTCAGGATAGTCACTTTAACACGGCTATTCGTTATCATTATAAAACTCAGATATATTCAGCATATCAAGATGCTAAAGCTAAAATTCTATTTTCTGGGGATGAAGAAATACCTTTAATTACAGATAAATTAAAAACAATATCATTAGATGATTCTTCTGGATTGACTCTTAATAAATCTGGCAAAAAGATATTCTGCTTTAATCGTAATTTTGAAGAATTTATCAATGCTTAATCAATCAAATACCGGATATGCCTATAAAACTCACTATTTAAAATGCTTTCTAGAAGTACTGCTTCTATATTTAATTCTTTAACTATCCTGACAAAAACATTTTTTAACTCTATAAGATCTGAATGAATTATATTCCAAACCAGTTCAGCATCTATGCCTCTGTAATTATGTGAGAAGATATTTCGCATACCGACTATATTAGTCCAAGATATTTCAAAGTATCTTTCCTTTAAATTAGGATCAATGTTTTTAACTTCTTCCCCTATGGCTATTAATAAATTAGCCGTAGCATTAAAATCTTTCTGGTCATTAGCCCAAAGAAAATCACCGTATGATTGATACTCACGAGAATAGATGAATATTTTTTCTATAGCTTCTAATATAGTAAGGCTAGATATAAGATTCTTATTCAATGATAATCTTCTCCGTCTCAATCTCCATCAGGATAATAGGGTTTAAAAATTCTGGATTATAATAGACAAGGTCTATAGGTCGCTTATCCAATAGCTCAGATAATTCATCTTTAGCATTTATATAATTACTAAGAGTTTTAAATTGAGATGAAAGCTTCACTGCTATATCTATATCGCTATTTTCATTTTCAGAATTTTTAGCGAAGGAGCCGAATAGCATAATTTCATTGAACCCATACTTTTCTTTTAGGTACGGCTTTTTAGCACTGAGTGTTTTTAAGATTTTCTCTTTCGATAGAGTCATAAATTAATTCTACCATTGCAACTTTTTGCTTGATTATTCTGCTCTGATCGTAATTTTGAAGATTTTTTAGTAAGCTAAAGTATAACTACGTTATTTTAATAAAAGATAACTCCTCTGCTGATATTTAATACTATTTCCTGAGTTCAGATCTGAAGTTAAATTTTTAATAATTTAAGCCCATTGTTAATTAGATTTCAGAGAGAAGTTTATCAAGAGAGATGGAATTTCTGCAAGAAATTCCATCTCTCTTCACTTTATGCCATTAGCATGGCTAG
>JBJTTW010000176.1:0-1294 GCA_046080385.1 bacterium | reverse complement strand
AGAATTTCGTGGTGAGATACATGAATCGGTTTTTGGTTTAGAGAAGATTCGCTTTAAAGATTTACCTTATGATTATGCAGTTTATCATCTAGATGTAGCTGTAAATACTATAGAGCAGCGTTTAGAAAAAACTCTAAATCGTAATCTTTTAAAACCAGGTACTGCATATCCAGAGGAGTATTTACCAGAGCTTTACTTTTTTAAGTATAATCAGGTAAATAAGCCTGATTTAGCTTTACTAAAATATGTAAGTCTTTAATTTGGCTTCAAAAGTACTAAGATAGTAGCTTTCAAGTTTTTTCTTAATCGGAATTTAATTTTTTTTGATTACCTATTAAGCCGCCATAAAAAGCCTTAAACCCTAATGCTACCTACTTATCAAGGCTATGACTAAAGCATGACCATAAGATTCAATTCCAGAAAGGTTTAAATTTGAAATTAGGGGCAGCTTTGTAGGTAATCAGATTTAGTTTTGTTTCTATGTACTCTGATACTCTACCCGTAAGCACTGTTCTAATCTTTGAGCTTTTTCTGCGCTTACGAGCTTGGGTTTCTGCGTATTCTGCTGAATATGTACCGCTCGGATGCTTATTGCGCTTTAACTCAAGACTTAAGGCTCCTTCGCTTATTCCTACTGCCCTCGCGATATTCTTCTGTATCGGCATGAAAAGTAACATCGCCTCTATCTTCTGACGCATTGCCTCTGTGATATGGTTATACTTACTCATTGTTTTAGGTTACTTTTTGTTATTGAAACCTTTATACAATGAGCTTCTTTTTCTGGTTCTTCTCCCGTTTGAGTGGAATTAGTATTTCACAAGGGTTTTAGCTTAAAGGTGAGAATTTTAAGTTTGAGGTATTCTTCATCTCGAATACCATAAGCTCTTCGCTGAAAGACTCGAATTTTGTTATTGAGTCCTTCAACAAACCCCATCTTAATTCCTAGTCCTAGAGTGCAATGAGCAACAATACCATCCCAGTGCCTTTCTATCATTTCAGCAAACTTTTCAAATGATTTAAGCCCTTGATCCTTGTATCTTTAAAAATAGATCTAGCAAATAAATGTTAGATTAGTAAAAGAGAAGAGGAGGCTCTCCTAGAGAGCCTCACGATCTAAGTAAATTACTTTACTTGATCAAAACTGGGTAGTTTATCGCATCCTTTAACTACTAAAAATATTTTAGCAGGTTGTGTTTAAGCTTAAACACCCAGTTTTTCTTTTCATCCTAAAATTCGAACGATTGATTGAGCAGTAATTACTAGCTCGCATACAAGGAGGAATAATAAAATGAAT
>JBJTTW010000175.1:0-16002 GCA_046080385.1 bacterium | reverse complement strand
CTTCTCTTTTACTAATCTAACATTTATTTGCTAGATCTATTTTTAAAGATACAAGGATCCGCTGAAAAATGCTATTTTTAGCATTTTTCGACCCCGACCGAGGTATAAAACCTAGCTCGGGGAGCGGATCCTTAACCTCTTCACCTGACAGTCCGTGATGAAAAATTTCATTTTTCATCACTTCCTTAAAGACAGATGAGAGACTCTGCCTAGTGCTAAAATTACTTAGATGACTACAGATTTTTCTAAAGTGGAAGCTGAACTCACTAGCCAAATTAAGGCTGCTAAGCTGTCTACTTCATCGTTAATCTCTTTGTCTGAGATTCAGAGAAATTCGGCTCTTGAGTTAATAGAAAGGGAACTTTTAGAGTCGAGTAATTATATATTGGAAGCGAACCAAGAAGACTTAAATTCACCAGATAATGCAGATTTAACTACTGCCCTGAAAGACAGGCTCAGATTAGATCATAAGCGTTTAATCGGCATGGCTCAAGGTATTCGTAAAGTAATTAATATTCCAGACCCTATTTCTAGAGTAATAGAAGGCTGGAGGCATCCTAGAGGCATGAAAATTTCTAAGGTAAGTGTGCCTATAGGAGTTATAGGAATTATTTATGAAGCTAGACCTAATGTAACTACAGATGCTATCGCACTTGCGATTAAGTCAGCGAATGCCTGTGTGCTAAGAGGCAGTAGGCAGACTTGGCATACTAATAATGCGATTATGGATGTCGTATATAGAGCTTTAAAGCAGAGTGATTTTCCTATAGAGGCAGTTCAGTATTTAAAGGACAAGTCTAGAGATAGTGCGAAATTAATGCTAAGAGCTAAAGATGAGATTAATTTAGTAATACCTCGTGGTGGTGAGGCTTTAAAGAAATTCGTTACTGAAAATTCTTTAATACCTGTTCTAGGAGCAGGCGGTGGTAACTGTCATGTTTACATAGATGCCGAGGCTGATATAGATAAGGCTATAGGAATTATTCTTAATGCTAAAACACAAAGACCTAGTGTCTGTAATGCTTGTGAAAGTATTTTAATTCATAGTGATATCAAGGATGAGGTTTTACCTTTCTTAATTCAAGAACTGCTGAAATCTGGTGTGGAGATAGTCGCTGACCAAGATATTCATGTGCTTTATCCTTTCACGACTTTAGCGACTGAAGCTGACTGGGGTTTAGAATATTTAGATCTTAAAATCTCTATAAAAACTGTAGATAGCTTGGATGCAGCGATTCAGCATATTAATTTTTATTCTAATAATCACTCTGAAGCTATTATTACTGAAAATATAAATGCTGCTGAAAAATTTACACGTATGGTAAATTCTGCCTGTGTCTATGTTAACGCTAGTACGCGCTTCACTGATGGTGAAGAGTTCGGTTTCGGTGCAGAGATGGGTATCAGTACTAGCATCGGTTATGTCAGAGGTCCTATCGGAGCGAAAGAACTCTGTACCTATAAGTATATTATTGAGGGCAGTGGTCAAATTCGTTAAGGATGATGAATGACCGCAGTGTATGAGGATGACAAAAACGCAGAAATTAGAGTTCTGCTAAATACCCATTATGGAGACTAGTAGCGAAGATCTAAACTTACGGCTAGGGCTTTTTGGCGGTTCTTTCGATCCTGTTCATTTAGGACACCTAAAGATAGCACAGTCTGCTAAAGAGCTTTTTGCTTTGGATGAAGTTCATTTTATTCTCACTAATGTTTCACCGTTTAAATTTCAGGATAAGTCTAAAGATCAGGAAAATGCAGAAGCGCGAATTCAGCAGGAATGCCAGCGTGCGGAAATTTTAAAACTAGCCCTTGAAGATTACTGTAATTATCATGAGGACGACGAAAACGCAGAAAATGGAGTTGTGCAGCGGTCTCAAGAATTAAACTTTAAGCTTAATCTAACAGAACTCAATCGAAAAGCACCTTCTTATACTTATCAAACCGTAGAAGAGTTTAAAACAGTTTATCCTAATGCTAAATTATTCTGGATAATGGGCGGGGATAGTTTTTCAGAACTTCCTAAATGGAAAAACGTTAGTTACTTAATAGAAAATTTAGAGTTTATAGTTTTTAGACGAAAAGAAACAGGTTTAAATACTGAAAATTTACTTGAATCTGAATTATTTAACCGAGATGATTTTATTGATTTAAAAAAGAAACTAAAGGTAAATTTCATTGAAAATCCTTACATAGATGTATCTTCAACACTGATTCGTAAGAGTATTTTAAATTCAAATGATCTAAATGTATTAGATGGAAAATTATCAAATCCTTCTAAAGGACTAATAATTGAAAACTATAGAAAACGATTCAGGGAATAAAGTTTATGCTATGGCTGAAGATCAAGGTACATCTACAGTAGTAACCTCTGGGGCACCGAATATGGTGCTAGTAATTTTCTTTGTCTTTGTGGCAGCGTTCGGAGGCGTAATACTGGCATTTAAATTAGTTCCCAAGATGATTACAGTAAATCAGACTATTGAAGAGCATAGGGAGCCAAACGAAAAGGATCACTTACCGATTCATCCAATTGGTGATTTCGTAGTTAATTTATCTGACCTGTCAGGTAGCCGATTTCTAAAGGTTTCCATTACAGCAAAACTTTACTCTGAAGATTTCGAAGAATTTTCTAAACTATCTCCCGAGGAGAAACATGGCTATGAAATGAAGATAGAGCACGATTTAAGTCCTTCTGTTCCAGCGATTAAAGATATAGTTATAACAACTTTATCAAGGAAAAAAGCTGAAGAAGTTATTGGCTTTGAAAATAAATTAGCTATCAAAACTGAGCTGAAAGAGAATCTAAATCAGGCTTTACACGGTGAATTTAAAATTTATGATATTTATTTCACTGATTTCATAGTGCAATAGGGGAAAGATGAATAAATATAATACTGAAAGTAAAAGGATAATACTAGGACCTCGTCAGAGATCCATTCCTCAGTTACCAAACTTAGATGCTAATGCTCCTCGCAAAATAAAAGAGTATAACTTTCGTAATCCAGATAAGTTTAATAAAGAACATCTTAAAGTAATCGGCAATATCCATGAACTTTTCTGTAGAGAAGTTACTCTATCTTTAAATTCTATGCTCCGTATTAACTGTGAGCTTAATGTCGCAAATGTACAACAGGTTACTTATGGTGATTTTCTTGCGACTATGTCTGAGGATCTTTATACGGGTATTCTTAGTATGCAGCCTTTTCTTACTCAAATAAGTTTTAGTATAGAAAAACATCTAGTGGGTTCAATGCTAGACCGCCTTTTAGGTGGTATGGGTGTATCAAGTATTCGTGATGAGCTTAGTGAAGTAGAATATGGTATTACTAAAGATATTTTAAAAAGAATTTTATATCACTTACCAGCAGGCTGGCAGACGGTAGTAAAAAATATTGGTGCGGTAGAGCTGAACTCCCTAGAGACTTCTACTACTAACATTCAAATAGCTCCCATGACCGATATAGTAGCAATAGTTACCATTAACGTAGAAATAGGTTCTTATTTAGGTTTAATTACTATCTGCATACCCCACTCAGCTTTAGAAAGCTGTATTAATTCACTTAACAGGCAATCTTCCTACAGTACGCTACATGTAGATACTAATGATACAAAGGAAATTATTATTAATAAACTTGCTAGTACTAGTTTACCTATAAGGATAGTACTCGCACGGGGTGAACTTCATTTGAATGATTCTATGCACCTCAAAGTAGGTGACATAGTCAAATTAGATACTAACAATGAAGATAAAGCAGAAATTTGGATAGCGAATCAGCTTAAATTTTTAGGCATTAGTGGTCAAGTGCAAGGTAAGCTCGCTGTATGTATTTCAGATCAGTATAACGAAGACAATGTTTAAGCCACAACAGCAGGACTAGTCCTATTATGAGCCAAAAAATCCATCTGTCCTCTTAAGGCTTTGCCAACAGATTCTATCGGATGATTCTTCTCATTTTCTCTTATAGCCCTGAAACTAGCTTGGTTAGAGCTATTCTCTAGCATCCAGTCACGAGCGAATCTACCATCTTGAATATCTTTAAGAACTTCTTTCATTCTAGCTTTTACACCAGCATCAATAACTCTAGGTCCAGAAACATAATCGCCGTACTCAGCAGTGTTAGAGATACTATCACGCATCTTCGCTAAACCACCTTCATAGATTAGATCAACAATTAATTTAACTTCATGTAAACACTCAAAGTAAGCCATTTCTTCAGAATAACCAGCTTCTACTAATGTCTCGAAACCAGCTTTAATAAGGGCAGAAAGACCACCACATAATACAGCTTGCTCACCGAAAAGATCTGTCTCAGTTTCTTCTCTAAAATTAGTTTCAAATACTCCAGCACGAGTGCCTCCCACACCTTTAGCGTAAGAAAGAGCTAGGTCTTTAGCTTTACCGGAGACATTCTGCTTAATAGCTATTAGAGCAGGTACCCCGAAACCTTGTTCAAAAACTATTCTTACACGATGACCAGGTCCTTTAGGTGCCACCATAATTATGTCGACGTTCTCTGGAGCTATGATCTGGTTAAAATGTAGAGAAAAACCATGAGCTACCATTAGAGTTTTCCCTTCTGTTAGATGTGGCTTAATCTGAGTGTTATAAACTTCAGCATGTTTCTCATCAGGTAAAAGAATCATGATTAGATCAGACGCTTTAGCAGCTTCTTCTACGGTAAGAACCTTAAGCCCATCAGCTTCAGCCTTCTGCCAGCTCTTAGAACCTTTATATAAACCTATAGTTACGTCACAGCCACTATCTTTAAGATTTAAAGCGTGAGCGTGTCCTTGAGAACCATAACCAATAATCGCAATCTTCTTTGACTGAATTAGGCTAAGATCCGCATCTACTTCATAATAAACTTTTTTCATTCATGCTATTCTAGCAAATTCAGCGTTTAAATACTAATTAGATATTGATTTTGAAAATTGTTTTTAACCATGCTGTTTACTATCGGTGAGACTTCCGATATTTCTCTAAGCTCACCAGAATCTTGATCCTGAACGAAAATCGCTTTCGAGAAATTAGTTTTATCAGGATTATAGAAGCTATAAGGCTTCGCTGCGATGCTAATTCTATATATATAATATTCAGGATTCATGTCTCTGAGCTTTAGTTTGGTTAAAGCATTCTGCTTAAGGCTTTGGTATTCTTCTTCATTATTAAATTCATAGGCTTTAAATAGATCTCTTTCTAAAAATCTTCTAGCTAGATCTTTTAGAATATTATCTTTTTCATTCACCCAGTGCTTAATGTGATGCCAAATAGTCGTATCATCTATTTCGATAAAATCCTGAATATCTATATTCATCCCTTTACTAAGCCAGTTAAATAGATTCTGTTCTAGAAAAGCTATTTTTTTGCTTACTAATAATAATTTCACGCGCTCAAAAAGCTTCTTAAACATAACATCACTCGCCAAGCACTTTTTATGCAGGTAAACCTGAAGATACATCGAATATCTAGCGTAAAGGTAATCCTCGACAGCGAGACGCCCTTTACCATTAAAGACAGCTAAACAGTCATGCTCTTTATTTAAGGTAATGCTGCTGATAACCCTCGCTAAATCAAAGTTTCCATAATTAGTTCCAGTAAAGTGGCTGTCTCTTAAAAGATAGTCAAAGCGATCAGCATCTATCTGGCTGCTTACTATGTTAGATAAAAATTTCACTGCATGAGTTTTATTTAATACCGATGAAACCTCGTCAGGCAGACTGCTATCAAAGCTCTTTAAAGTTTTATTAATAGCAGTACTACTATCTAAAATAATTCTCTGCGTAAAGTCTTCATGCCTAATCTCTAAAACCTCTTCACAGCTGTGGCTAAAAGGACCATGTCCGACATCATGTAATAAAGCAGAGACTAAAACTAAAGCTTTATATCTTTCTAAGATTTCTGAATCCAAGTCCAGCAGTGAATTAGAAAGCTGCTCAAACATTTTTCTAGCCACGTGCATAGTTCCAAGGCTATGCTGAAAGCGTGAACCTTCTGCACCATGATAAGTAAGCCAACCCGTGCCAAGTTGTCTTATCCAGCGCAGCCTCTGCATTTCTCTAGTATCTATAAGTCTAATAAGCAGATCTTCTACCCTGTCTGCGGAATTTAAAGTGATTTCTTGATGAATGGGATCTCTATAGGTGCGGGACATAATTTAATTTCGCATTTTAAAACTAAAGGCTTTAAATAGGGTTATTCTTTTCATCTTCTATCATGATGGATTCTGAATATAAATGCAAATGAATACTAAATTAACTTTAATCGTTATGCCTGCTTTTTATTAAACATAAGATGAACTTATTTTAACGTTATAGACATATTAGTTTTGGGAATATCATTCTCAAGCTCTTAATTATTTCTTAATAATCTTGTGTTATTATAGAAAATCCAACAAAAGAAGCAAACTAGATGAATGATTCAATGAAGAATTAGTTCAAAATTTGGGGAAAAGTTAAGAAGAGGTTAAAAACTTTCGTCAAATATAAGAGAAACATACTTTATATAGACAGAGAGGGAAATAATTAAGATGTTCATGCCAGGACCAGATAATATAAACAATCTATCAAGGCAGATAGGAGGAGCTGCTGAGACTAAAGCGGCTAGCAATGTTTCGGGAGATGGTGGTGAATCCACAGTCGGAGGAGTTAATCCTAAAGTTTCTGAAGGTGCAACGGTAGCTGGTTCTGGAATAGATGCGAATACAGCTGGTAAAGCAAAGCTTGCAATGATGGCTGGAAATAATATCGTTTCCACTAATGGTTTTTTTAAAGGAAAAATACAAGAAAAGCCTTATGATGGATCTAGTAGTATCCAACATCCCATAAATGCTCAGATGGCGGCTTTGCTGCCAAAGCATCCTACTCCAGAAATCACAACAGCATTTACAGACTTAGAGGCTCGTGCGAAAGGATCTCCAACACTAGCTTCTCCTCAGGAAATATTATTAGGAAAAGGGGCAATAATACCGAATGCTGGGATTATCGATTCTAACAGTTTAATCGAAGCTTTGAAATTAGAGGCTAAGGCTAATGGTATACCAATTGGTATAAATACAGAGCAAGCTACTAGGCGTTTGATTGAATTGTTTAATAGCTCAACCAGAGACTAGCTAATTTTTAAAACTTAATTACTCAAAGTGCCACCAAACATAAATGTGAACGATAAAAACACAAAAAAATAAAGTTCTACAAAGGTCTCTGATACAATATTTCCACAACGGGAATAATATTACCCGTTACAGAAATAATGAGATTTGAAGAATTTCACCGCTTAAATTTAAAAAATCGTATTTTCACCATGCAAAGTATGAAGTTACTTGGTTATGATCGGGAAACTTTACGCAGGCAGCTTCAGAACTGGATTAAGCAGGGTTATGTTATACAGTTAAAGAAAGGCTTATATGCTTATTTAGGCTTAGAGAAAAATAAACTATTTTCAAATTTTTATGTAGCTTCGCTACTTTATGGTGATAATGCTTATATTAGTCTAGAATCTGCGATGAGTTTTTATGAATTAATTCCTGAAAGGGTTTTCCAAGTTAGTTTAGTGAGTACTAGTAAAACGAAAACTTTTATAAATGATCTGACTAGCTTTAATTACAAACACATTAAACCTAATCTATTTGATTATTTTATTAATCAAATAGATGAATTTGGTGCTGTTTATAAAATCGCTTATCCTGAAAAAGCTCTTCTAGATTATATTTACTTTAAAGTGAAAGCAAATCAAAATATTAATGAAGATTTTTTTGAAGAAAATTTAAGATTACAGAATATAGAAATTCTGAAAATATCACGCTTAAAAGAATTAGAAAAATTATTCAATATGAAAAAAATCTCTCATGCTATTGCAGTTCTAGAAAGGATTTTAAAAAATGCTTAGCTTGTTAAAAAATCAAATACAAAAATATTCCACTGATGAAGAGAAGTTTAATTATCTAAGAGAACTTATTCAAATTCAAACCTTAAAAATAATAGATCAGCAGGGCTTTTCAAAGGATATTGCTTTTGTTGGAGGAACAGCTTTAAGAATTCTCTATGATTTAAATCGTTTTTCGGAAGATTTGGATTTTAGCTTAATTAATGCAGAGAACTTTGATTTTGAAAATATGCTTGATCAGCTCTGTAAGCGCTTCTTACTGCTAAATATTAATCTTAAAATAAATGCGAAGACTAAAAATAATGTTTATATAGCTCAATTAAAATTTGAGAAGCTTCTCTATGAGCTAGGTTTGAGTTCTTTAGTTGAACAGAAATTATATATAAAACTAGAATTAGATATAAACCCACCAGAGGGAGCAGATTTGGAATACACTATACAAGAGGGTTTCTTCGGTATTAGGCATTATGATCTATCTAGTTTATACGCTGGTAAACTTCATGCTATTTTGCACCGTAAATATACGAAGGGTAGAGATTATTATGATTTAATGTGGTACTTAACTAAGAAGGTTAAACCTAATTTAGTTTTATTAAATAATGCTATAACTCAAAGTACGGGGAAGAAATCTGAGCTAGATATGGCAAGTCTTAGAACCTCTTTAATAAAGCGTCTTCAGGAAACTAATTTCAAAGAAGTACATTCTGATTTAGAAACTTTTGTAAAAGACCCACTAGAACTAAGGGCTTTAAACCAAGAAAATTTTTTAACTCTTCTATGCTAAAATCCTTCGCCAGTGATAATTATTCAGGGATTCACCCAAAAATTTTAGATGCTATCGTAAAAGCTAATTTAGCTCACACCCCAGCTTATGGTGCTGATGAGCTTACTCAGGCAGCTATAAATAAATTTAAAGAACATTTCGGCTCTGATAGAGAAATTTTCTTCGTCTTTAATGGTACTGCTGCTAATGTTCTTGGACTCGCCTCAGTTACGGAGTCCTATAATTCTATAATCTGTGCAGAGACTTCTCATCTTTACGTAGATGAATGTGGTGCGCCAGAGTTCTTTACTAGAGCTAAACTTATTACTATTAAAACTATAGATGGTAAGCTCACACCAGCACTTATTAAGCCACATTTAATAGGCTTTGATAATCAGCATAATTCCCAGCCTAAAGTTATCTCTATCGCTAATTCTACAGAATTAGGAACTATTTATAAACCAGACGAAATAAGGGTTTTAGCTGATTTAGTGCATGAACATGGCATGCTGTTACACTTAGATGGCGCAAGATTAGCAAATGCTGCTGCTAGCCAAGGTCTTAGCTTGAAAGAAATAAGTTTCGATCTAGGTGTAGATTTACTATCTTTTGGTGGTACTAAAAATGGCATGTTACTAGGTGAAGCGATTATCTTTAAGGATGCTAGTCTAGCAGAGGGTTTTAAATACAGAAGAAAGCAAGGAATGCAGCTCGCTTCTAAAATGCGTTTCATTTCAGCTCAATTTCTAGAACTTTTATCTAATAATCTCTACCTAGAAAACGCTAGGCAAGCCAATAAAATGGCTAAACTTTTAGCTGAAAAAATTAAAAATATTCCTGATTTAGAAATAATTTATCCCGTAGAAGCTAATGGGGTTTTCGTGAAACTGCCTCGTGAATTAGTTATGAAGCTTCAGGCGAAACACTCATTTTATATATGGAGCGAAGCTGAGCCTATAGTTAGGTGGATGTGTTCGTTTGATACTTGTGAAGCGGATATAGAGGGTTTTGTTCAGGATATATTGGTATTACTAAAAGGATAAACCAGTTCTAAATACTTTTAAAACACCTAAAGCCTGGGCAAAGACTTTTAATAATCATGGCTTTAAGATAGGAAAATTAGATTGATTTGATTTCACGCGGTTTTAATAAGCTCAGCCCCACCACTGGCAGCACCGTCATCAGCAGATAATTTAAAATATGAGCCTGATCTATAAAAGTTATAGACAGTAAATGCCCGAGGCTTAAAGCGAAGCAGCAGCGAGGATGAGATATCGCAGCGAAAGGTAAAAGGGAAATTAAATACCAAGAGTGAAACTTAGGACTAATGATTAAAAGTAAAACGGCGTAAATCACGCTGAGGCTTTTAAGGAAATCTAAATCTATAGACTGCTCGAAAACTCCATTCTCTGCGTTATTGTGATCTTTAAGATCTTCATTTCGACGAGTCTCAGAGAAAAGAAGTTTAAAAAATATATAAGCATAAAATAAGGCATACGCTGCAAGTGAGACTAGAACAGCGGACTTCGGTAAATCTGTTTTAGTGATTAATTTAAACACTGTGTTAATGACATCGAAAAGTGATTTATGAAAGAGAGTCGCATTATTAGAGATCTCTGTATAATCGATGTTAAATAAATTAAAATACTGAGAAGAAAAATAGAAGCAGAGAATACCTGTAATTAAGCCGTAATAAGGTATGTAGCGTTCTCTTTTCCAAATCCACAGTAAGAGTAAGGGTATTAGAATAATAGTTATATATTTTACTAGGACAGAAAGGATTAGAAGACAGATAGCTAAGTTTAAACTAAGATATTTAGGTTCAAAGAATTTAAGAATCCACTGAACAATACTGCTTTGAGCGATTCTCAGCGACGCCCCCGCAGGTGAGACTTTCTTCTGAAAAGCTTTTACCGTAAAAAATACTGGGGCGAAAGCTAATACGGCTAAAAGCAGGTCATTATGACCATTCCAGAGACCTTGAATAATTAACAGTGGATTTAAAGCTAGCAGATACCACACTCTAGAAGAATCAGAGGTGCCCATTGGGTATTCTTCCTGAGCATGCGGGTTCAAAGCTGAGGAGGAGTAATGACCGTAGTGTAGTGTAGGAAAGTATTGCAAAGTGTGATGAAAGATATAGATAAGTAATAGATAACAGATAAAATTAAATATCTTAAAAATAAAAAAGCTAAACCATAGATTATTCCAAGATATACTAACAAAAAATTTACAAATTAAAGTAAAGACTGGGCCATATGGCGATGGATTATACTCCCAGCGCATATTTCCCAATAGTGGATCTAAACGCCAGTTTTCTATATTCGCTAAAATTTCACTGTAAGGATTCTGATGATATTGAACTATCTGCTCACCAAAAGAGATATAACCAAATATATCAGAAGAATTAGCTGGTAACATAAGCGTAGAGATAAAAGCGATGGCAATTAAGCAAGCAAGATCATTCTGGGAAGCCGTTTGTTTTTCTGTAAAGGATGTAAATTTAGGGAAATTAAAATCAGGGAATATAGTCTTAAAGAAAATAAAACCATAAATTATTACGAAAACCAGCATAGCTAAATGATTCAAGACTTGATAGCCAGAGGCTATGTGCAGATCATTTAAGCAGATTAGCCAAGAAGGAAATTCTCTAGGGCTAAAGCTATTAACTACCTGGTTTTTAACTTGCTCTAATGGAACGGGTAAGAAAAAACTTTTTTGGACGAAATAGCCTAATTTACTGTCTTGTGCTGCTATAAACCAAGCTAGCCATGAAATGGCAGCGATTAAAGTTTGAAAAATAAATAATAATCTGAGAATTTTTTGTCTCCCTATCTCGATAGTCTATTATACTCATAGAGACCGCTGCATAATATACAGAGGTTTTTATGAGTTATCATTGTGACCAAAATAGCAATAGTAGTACCTTGTTATAACGAAGAAGAAGTTCTGAGAGAGACAGCTTCTCGTCTTTTAGATTTATTAAAAGAATTAATTACAGCAGCTAAAATATCAGATTCTAGTTTTATTTGTTTTGTAGATGACGGCAGTCGCGATAAAACTTGGTCTCAGATTCAAGATTTAAGTAAAGAAACGCAGCATATTAAAGGTATTAAACTTTCAAATAACTGCGGTCATCAAAATGCTTTACTCGCTGGTTTATTTAGTGTCGATGCCGATGCCGTAATCAGCATCGATGCTGATTTACAGGATGATATTAATGTTATTCGTGAGATGCTAGATAACTATTCACAGGGTGATCAAATCGTTTATGCGGCACGAAAACAGAGAGACACAGACTCATTTTTTAAAAGAACTACGGCGCAGCTCTTTTATAGCTTAATGAATTTTCTTGGAACTAAAACTATCTATAATCATGCAGATTATAGACTGATGAGTAGAAGAGCGATTCAGGCTTTAAAAGAATTTCGTGAGATAAATATGTTTTTAAGAGGAGTGATTCCTCTAATCGGTTTTAAGCATTCGATAGTCTACTATGACAGGTCGAAACGCTTTGCTGGTGAGTCGAAATACCCATTAAATAAAATGCTTTCCTTTGCTTGGAATGGTGTAACTTCTTTCTCTGTAATGCCTTTACGTCTTATAAGTGGTTTAGGCTTTCTTTCTATTCTAGCTTCAGTTGGAATAGCTCTCTGGGCCTTATATTCGAAGCTTTTCGGCGAAGTAGTCCCAGGCTGGGCTTCTATTATAATTTCTATTTATTTTATAGGTGGCGTTCAGCTACTGTGTTTCGGCATACTTGGTGAATATATCGGTAAGCTTTATCAGGAAATTAAGGATAGACCTAGGTATTTTATCGAGCTGGAAATCTAACTAGTCGCTAAAGTTTCAAGTAAAATCTGAGCCATTTCTTTAAGACTCATACGCTTATCCATAGCCTCTTTCTGAAGCTTTCTATAAGCTACCTGCTCTGGAATATCAAACCTAGTCATCAAAATACCTTTAGCTTTTTCTACTAATTTTCTGGTTTCGATTTTATCTTTCAGATTATCTACTTCTTGACGCAGTTCTCGCATTTCTACGGCTCTTGCTAAAGATATTTCTATAGCTGGTATTAGATCTGGTTTTCTAAGTGGCTTAGTAAGATAGGCGAAAACACCTGCTGCACTAGCTTGTTCAATTAAGTCTTGCTGACTATAGGCTGTGAGCATAATAACAGGAATTATACTAGCAAAATTTTCTTGAATCTGTTTAGCAGTGGTAATACCATCCTGTTTAGGCATACGAACATCCATGAAAATTATGTCTGGCTCTGCTTGCTTAATAAGCTCTAAAGCTTCGCTACCGTCTTTGGCCTCGCCTACAACCTTATAGACTAAGGATTCATGCAGCATCTCTCTCAAGTCCATTCTGATCAATGGTTCATCATCAACAATAAAAACTTTAATCAAATGCTCATCTGAGTTACTCATATTTAGAAACAACCGTATTTTATATTATAAGACTATATTGAGATATTTTCACTCGACATTCAGGTTTAGAAGTTTTTGCATGGGAATTAGCATCTCCACTTTTACACCAGGATGGGATTTATCTATATTAATTTTCGCATCAAGACATTCTTCTGCAAGATTCTTGATAATTTCCCAGCCAAGCCCAGTCGTCTTATTAAAATTAAAATTCTCTGGAAAGCCAATCCCGTTATCAGCGATAGAGAGCAAAAGTGTATTGGGGTCATATTCTAAATAATTTAAACTAATATCTATTTGACTAAGCTTTTCTCCAGCGTGTTCTAGAGAGTTAGATAATAATTCATTTAAAATTAAAGCAAGTTTCGTCGCTTCGTCACTCTGTATAAGGATTTTCTGCGGGCAGTAAAAATTTATCGATAAATTTTCTAAACCAAATGAAGCTAAAAGATTTTTAATTATCTGCTGTGAAAGATAACCGAAATCTATATTCTCTATATCATCACTATGGGAAAGAGATTCATGTACTATACTAATGCTATTAGTACGGTTAATCGCTTCATTAAAGCAGTCCTTAAGCTCAGGATTTCTGCGCTGCTGCATTCTAAGCAGAGAAGCGACTGTCTGTAAATTATTTTTCACACGGTGATGTATCTCTTTTAGTAAAGTCTCTTTTATTTTTAATTCAGAAATATCTTTTAGAATAACGACTGAAAAGCCCTCTGTGAGGGGCACATAGCGTAATCGCAGAGATCTACGCCTAAGAGTTATTTCTTCTATAGCTTTTATAGAATTAGCTTTCTGTTTGCCTTTATATTTTTTGGAGTAGTTATGGAGTAGATCATCTAAGGATCTGCCGAGTAATTGATTAGTATGTTCTGCTATTTCTGAAAGTAAGCTTACTGAGATAGGGTTAGGAAAAAATATTTTTCTATCTTCTTTTAAAATAATCACCCCTTCCCCTAGGCTGATAGCTGGGAAATTAGTATCAGTAGGTAATTTACTTTTAAGCGATTTAATTAAAATATCTGCGATAAAATCCCAGTGTCTACCGAGTATTAAACGAGTTAGATATATATCTCTCTGAATCGCTATCACCGCGATGGTTTCGTCAGTATTTCCACCACAATCTGAATCTAGAATAGGGTAAGCAAATTCTTGTATTCTTCTATTTTCAACAACCAGTCCATACTGTCCTACTAGAGGTTTACCTAACTGGAAAGCCTTTTGTATAAAGGCATCCTTGTGGATTTGAAAGTGCCTGCCTTTATCTATGCTTTTAGCTGAAGAGTCGAGATAAAAAGAATCTTGCTTTGAGTGATAGTAGTTATGAACGAATATTTCTAATTCTTTTGAGTGGATATTTTTAATAAATAATCTAATATCAGCCAGTAGAATCTCGGAGATAAAGGGCAGGTTATTATCAAGAAAATTTATAAGGTTAGCCACTATGAATCTCTTACTATGCTTTTATTGTGGCGTGAGTTACTAGCTTACAGAATTTTTTCTTACCGACTTGTAAAATAGCTACGGGACTATCCTGATTTTCAGTCGAATCACTGATGGACTTTATATACTCTAAAGTCAGTTTTAAGAAAAGATCAGAAACCTTTTCGCCATTAAGTTTAACGCCACCACCGTGTATAAGACGCTTCGCTTCACCCTTAGTCTCAGCGAGTTCTTCTAGAACTATTAGGTCGACTAATGGAATGCCTGAATCTAAATCATAGTCGTTAAGCTCAGATAAATTACATTCTGGAATATCGTCTGGGACTAATTTCTTCTTAAATAAATTTTCGAAATGTTCTTTAGCTCTCACTGCCTCTTCTTTAGAATAATAAGTTTTTACTATTCTCATGGCTAGCTCTACTTTAATATCTCTAGGGTTAAATATCTCTCGCTGACTAAGTTTATCTGCTACTTCTTTTAAAAGCTCTGCTGATGGTGATAGGCAGAGAGTGTAGTAATCTAAAATCATTTCATCGCTGATACTCATAGTCTTACCGAACATATCTTCTGGACTATCGTTTAAGGCGATGTAATTAAGACTGGTCTTAGACATTTTTTTCTGCCCGTCTAGCCCTATTAATAATGGCATAGTTAAAATATGCTGCTGAGGCTGATCATAAGCTTTCTGTAAGTCTCTACCGACCATTAAATTAAAAGTCTGATCAGTACCACCTAATTCTATATCTGCCTTTACTTCGACACTGTCAAAACCCTGTAAAAGTGGATAAAAAATCTCATGCGCGAATAGCGGATTTCCTTCATCGAGCCTTTTTCCGAAGGCTTCTTTAGCGAGCATCTGATTAATAGTAACTTTCCCTGCAAGCTTCAGCATATCGTTTAAAGAAAATTTATTAAACCAGTCAGCATTATTTACGATTTCTACTTTATCTAGGTCTAAAACTTTAGAAACTTGATCTAGATAGGTCTGAGCATTTTTAGCTACATCTTCAGCTGTGAGAGGCGGTCTCGCTGAGTTTCTACCAGAGGGATCACCGACCTGAGCAGTAAAACCACCGATGATTAAAACCGCTTGGTGACCGAGTTCCTGAAACTGTTTAAGCTTCTGCATGCAGACCATATGACCTAAATGTAAATCTGTACTAGTAGGATCTATACCGAGTTTAACTCTAAGCTGCTTTCCCTCTTTAACAGCGTCTTTCAGTAATTTTTCTAATTCCTTAGTCCCACCAGGCTTAAAATCTACTATGCCGTTTAGGGTTTTTTGGATTTTTTCATCTGTACTCAAGTTAGCTTGCATGGCGAAGATTAATTATAAAGCTTATTTAAAGAGGTACGCAGGGATTAATTGGAATGTTAACTAGAACAGTTAATCAAATCTCTTTGAATATAGCTTGACAAATTAACGCTAGATGGGTAAGATAATACATGCAATGGAATTAGATCCTCGAAAAATATTT
>JBJTTW010000174.1:0-14224 GCA_046080385.1 bacterium | reverse complement strand
CGCATCATTAGCTTCTTTAAGCTTTAAAGCTTTTTCTACAGCAAATTCAGCATAAGGATTTAAAATCCATTCTATACCTGCTTCGCTGACAGATTTTCCATCTGCTCCTATCTCTATTTTAGTCGTAGTGTCTGGTACTTGGCTAACGATTACAGCTATTTTCATATTATTTAGGATATACCCAAAGAGACTATGACACAACTCTATTCTTTGCGTTTTTGTAGTGGTGTGTTTAAAATCAAGTTGGTAATTTTTCTAAATTTTTATTATCAAATAATTTGTATTGCACAATTTGTCTTAACACTAGAGGTAGCAAAAAGAAGGCCAAAAAATTCAGTATTAACACTATAAAAGTGACTACAGAACCGTAAATTAAGTAATCTGTGTCAGTCATGGAATACTTCCTATCAAATTATAGCAGGCTATTACTTTATATAGTCAAAGCTAAATGCTATGAATTAGGGAAATTCAAGATGTCACTAGGATTATTAAGACCAGTTTATCACCAGCTAGAAGAAGATAGCAGAAATAGAGGTGTTAAATCCTTTGAAAGAAATCCAGAATTTGAAAGATTCGCTCTTTGGTTTAATTCGTTTTTAAAAATGCAAAACAAGTCTTATCAAAAACGTAGAAATGATGCTTGGTTAAAACAAGGAAATCGCTTCTGGGGCAATTATGATCGCGGAGCAGCTGGAACTTATAAGTCTTTAAATGAAAGAACTAGTAAAGAGTTCGTAAAATCTGTATCTTTTATGTCTCAGTTAGTTTAGATTACAGGGTTAGCACTCACCAGATTTAGATTAATTACTGAAAAAAATTTTTCAAAATAAATATCAAAAATATCAAAGAGTTTTCTTTATATATTCAGAGAGATTAAGCAAAGGGAATAGAAAATGAATTTAGGATTAATAAGACCAGTTTATAAACAAAATAAAGAGTCTGAGAATCTTTCATCTAAATCTATTTCTCCTAATGTAAATGCTGAGAAAGTTGCTCTATGGTTTAACCTTTATTCTAAAATGAAAATAGAAACTTACAGATAAATCGTATCTTTAGCAGAATTTTTTAAAAACTTGTTTAAGCTTCTAGCTCTATAATTATCTTAATAATGAAACTTTACTCGGATTATAGGATACTCCCATCTTTAAGGCTCGTAGATATGCCTCCATATGCGTTTGGGCAGTTAGATGAGTTGAAAATGGAAGTCGCCGCCGAGGGTAAAGAACTTATAGATTTAAGCCTAGGTTCGCCAGATCGTCCTACGCATCCGACTGTACTTAAAGCTTTATATGATGGTATGCATAAGCTGCGTAATCAGCAGTATCCTATCTTTAGTGGTTTGCCTGCTTTTAAAGAACGTATCTGTGAGTGGTTTTCAGCTCGTTTTGGAGTTACACTTGATCCAGCTACTCATGTTTTACCGTTAATTGGTTCTAAGGAAGGAATAGGCCACCTAGCTTTCGCTTATATTCAGGAAGGTGATATAACTATCACTCCTAGTCCTTACTATCCAGTGCATATGCGTGCGACAATTTTATCCGGCGGGCATGTTTATGAATTACCTTTAAAACCAGAAAATCAGTTTGTTGGTGATTTAGACGCTATTCCAGAAGATGTTTTAATTAGAGCTAAAATTATGATTCTTAGTTATCCGCATAATCCCACTGGAGCCTCTGTGAATAAGGCTTACCTAAAGAAAGCTGTGGATCTTTGTAAAAAATATAACATCATCTTGCTTAATGATTTAGCTTATTCTGAGATTTGGTTCGATGAGTATAAATCAAGCTCAATTCTAGAAATAGAGGGAGCTATGGATGTCGCGATAGAGTTTCATACTTTTTCTAAAACTTATAATATGGCTGGAATGAGACTGGGATTTGCTTGTGGTAATCCAGAGATAATTCATACTCTTTATAAACTGAAGACTAATTTAGATTATGGTGTCTGCATGGGTATTCAGGAAGCTGGTATTGCAGCACTTAATCTAGGTGATGATTACAGAGAAGAGATTCGTTTAGAGTATCAAAAAAGGCGAGATTATTTAGTTCCACGCTTAAAAAACATTGGTTTTAAACCTATGAATCCGAAGGGAGCTATGTATGTTTGGGTGCCGATTAATGTAAGTTCGCTGGAGTTTGCGACTAAATTATTAAAGGAGACTGGTGTTTCTGTGGTTCCTGGAGTGACTTTTGGGGCTAATGGTGAAGGTCATATTCGTATAGCGATGGTACAGGATGTGCCAGCATTGGAGAGGGCTTGTGATGGTATAGAAGCTTTTTGCCAGAGTCATCCGCTTACCTTGTGAGACCGCTGCACAACTCCATTTTCTGCGTTTTCGTCGTCCTCATGATCCTCAGCCTTGAAACTGCACGTTGTGCAGCGGTCTCTATTTTCTGCGTTTTCGTCGTCCTAACTGTCGGATTTTGGTAAAACTCGAAAAGCGAAGTAAGTAAAGCCTGTAATAATTAAAAATAAAACCCACGCCAAAGCACTTGCATAGCCCATTTCGAAATCTTCGAAGGCTTTTTGATATATATATAGTGAATAAAAAAGAGTCGCATTTTTAGGTCCACCGGAGGTCATAACATAGGCTGGGACGAAATATTGAAAGACTTGAATTATACCTATAACAACATTAAATAATATGACTGGGCTAAGTGAAGGTAAAGTGATATGCCAGAATTTCTGCCATTCGCTAGCAGAGTCGATTTCAGCAGATTCGTAAAGATAAGTCGGGATATTTTTAAGTCCTGCTAAGTAGATCAGCATAGGGTTTCCTAATGACCAGAGGCTAATCATCACTAAAGCTGGAAGAGCTAAGTTTTCATCTGAGAGAAAGCTAGGAGTGTGAATTTTTTTAAATAGCCATATCCAAGTAACGCTAGAAGCGACGATAGGAATGATAGTCGGAATATAGAATAGCGTGCGAAAAAAGCTGGAGCCTTTTATACCTTCTTGATTTAAAAGTATGGCTAGAGCGATAGCGACTATAGTTCCTAGAGAGAGATTCATGACAGCGAAGCTGAGAGTCACTCGTAAAGAAGTGTAGAGGCTCTCATCTGTAAAAAGCCTAAAATAATTCGTAAGTCCAATAAAATCTGGAATATTTAAACCATCATAGTTCGTGAAAGATAGACAGAGACTAGCGAGTAAAGGCCCTAAGAAAAAACAGAGAAACCCGAAAAACCATGGAAATATGAAGAACAGTGAAGTCTGAAATTTATCTAGCTTACTGCGTCGATTAACCATTTTTCAACCGTATAAACAGTGGCTTCTCTATTCGCTCTAGCGATACTGTCAGTAAGTGGAATCTCTTTAGGACAGGCTTTTACACAGTTTTGTGCATTACCACAGTTATTTAAACCATTATCTACTAAAGCTTCTATTCTTTCACCTTTAGTGCTAACACCATTAGGGTGACTATTAAACAATACTGCTTGGGAAATCGCCTGAGGGCCGATAAATTCTAGATCATTAGTCCACTGCGGGCAGGCTTCTAGGCAGCAGCCACAAGTCATACATCTGCTCAGTACATAATTCTTTTCTTGTTCGTGAGGGTAGACTTTAGGTCCTGCGCCTAAGTCGTAAACACCATCTATATCTATCCAAGCTTTAACTTTTTTAAGAGCATTAAACATCTGCGATCTATCGACCACGAGGTCTCTTCTGACTGGGAATTTGGTCATGGGTTCTAATTTTATAGGTTGAGAAAGCTGGTCTACAAGAGCAGTACAAGCCTGTCTAACTTTTCCATTAACTATCATAGTACAGGAGCCACAGACTTCTTCTAGGCAGGCACTTTCAAATGAGACTGGAGTAGTAGCCTTACCATCACAAGTAGAAGGAAACTGCCTAGTCGCCATTAACAAAGTCGTGACATTCATTCCGTCTTCATAGGGTACCTCAAACTCATCTAAATATGGCTTAGAGTTTGGTTCGTCCTGTCTTTTTACTGAGAATTTAACTGTTTTACTCATAGATGTTTATATAAAATACGATCTTAATTTAATTAGACCACTTTATACTAAAGATTTTAACATTCAGTACTAGGCTACTTTGATAATTTTTTTTGGTATTTTTTAACTAGGGGATAATATTATCTGATTGTTGATCACCCAAAAGTTGTGGACTTGCTACCATACCTTATAGAGAGTTTTGTTTAATCATCTTTAACTAAGTTAAGAAATTTCGTGAATAGATAAAGAATGTCTAAAAAATCTAAAAAAAAGAAAAAAGATAATCTACCAGGTTCCGCTACTGTAGCTAGAAACCGTAAGGCTAGTTTTGATTTTCATTTAGGTAAGGAGTTCATCGCTGGTATAGTACTTCAGGGAACTGAAGTGAAATCTGTGCGTAACGGTCAGGTGCAGCTTAAAGGTGCTTACGCAAAGGTTATAGATGGTGAGGTTTTTTTATTTAACTGTCATATAGCTGAATATGCTTTTGGAAACAGATATAATCATGAGCCTCTCAGAGCGAAGAAGCTGCTTCTAAATAAAGATGAAATTTCTAAATTAGAACAGAAAATAAAATTAAATAATCAGACATTAGTAGCCAGTAAAATTTTTTTTAAAAGAAATTATGCGAAAGTTCTTCTACATTTAGCCGAAGGTAAGCAGAAGGGCGATAAGCGTGAGGCTATTAAGAAAAAAGATATGCAGCGTGAGCTTGCTAGGGATGCTAGTAATTGGGCTTAGGCAGAGTCTTTTAGCCATTAGGAGAATAACGAAAAAGTTTATTTTCCATCACGAACTGTCAAGTAAAGAGGCAGTTTGCTAAAATAGCTTTTTATGCCCGAAATATTAGAAAAAAACAGTCTGGAAACAAGCACTATGCAGGATTTTAAATTTACAGGTTCGCTGAAAAATAAAGTAGCGATAGTTACAGGTGGAACTAGGGGCATAGGAAAGGCTATAGCAGAGCTTTTTGTTAGTGAAGGAGCTAAGGTTGTAATTACTGGACGCTCAGCAGAGAGTACTGCTGCTGTGGAAATTAATTCTAGTATTCAGAAAGTAGCTCAGAGTGAGACTGCTGAGATGAATTTAGGCGAAGCTTTTTATAAGTCATGTGAAATGTCTAATAAAGAGCAGGTGAAAAGCTTAATTGAGTCGGTGGTAGCTGAGCATCAAAGATTAGATGTTTTAGTTAATAATGCAGGTATCACTAAGGATAATCTTTTTATTCGCATGAAAGAAGAAGAGTGGAACGATGTTATAGACACGAATTTAAATAGTTTATTTTATATCTGCCAGTCTGCGATTAAAGTTATGTCTAAGCAGAAATCTGGCTCTGTGATTAATATGACTTCTGTAGTGGGTTTGCATGGTAATCCGGCTCAATGTAATTATTCTGCGAGCAAGGGCGGGATGATAGCTTTTACTAAAGCTTTAGCTAAAGAATACGGTCGTCGTGGTATTAGAGCTAATTGCATAGCTCCTGGTTTTATTAAAACTGATATGACGGCAGAACTTTCCGAAGATGTACAGGCTAAATATAAAGAAAATATTCCATTAGGTGATATGGGAATGGCTAGAGATATCGCAGAAACAGCCTTATTTTTAGCAGCTTCCGCTAATTATATTACAGGACAAGTAATACAGGTTGATGGCGGCTTATTTATGTAGTATCCTTGATTCTTGTTACTATTTTTGAGTAGAATTTTTTGTTGAGTTAAAAAGGAATAAAAGTAAAATGAATAGAGATGAAGCGTTAAAGAGAATATCTAAGGTTGTGGCTGGTCAGCTAAGTTTAGATGAAGGTGAGATTCAGGAATCTTCAAGTTTCACAGCTGATTTGGGTGCTGATTCTTTAGATACAGTTGAATTAGTTATGGCGTTTGAAGACGAGTTTGGTGTAGAAATCCCAGATGAAGACGCAGAAAAAATTACTACTGTAGCTGCTGCTGTAGACTACGTAGTAGGTAAAGCTACAGCTGCTAACTAATTTCGTGTTTTTAAGATCCGAGGAATTATTTAATACCGCAAAAGCCCTAATGCCAGGTGGAGTAAATTCACCAGTTAGGGCTTTTAGGTCTGTAGGTGCTGCTCATCCCATTTTTTTTAAATCGGCGAAAGGCTCTAAGCTTTATGATGTCGATGGAAATGAGTACGTAGATTATATTGGCTCTTGGGGACCGATGATACATGGTCATGCAGATCCAGACATAGAAGCCGCTGCTGTTGAGGCTTTGAGTCATAGTCCTAGCTTTGGGGCACCTACTGAGCTTGAAAATTTAATGGCGGCAGAAGTTATTAAATTAGTACCATCTATTGAGATGGTGCGCATGGTGAACTCTGGTACTGAAGCAGTGCTTTCAGCAATTAGGTTAGCAAGAGCCTTTACCAGTAAGCTAAATCCTAAGAAAAATAAAATTATTAAATTTAAAGGCTGTTACCACGGGCATGTAGATGCATTATTAGTGCAAGCTGGTTCTGGTGTGGCGACATTGGGTTTACCAGATAGTTTAGGAGTGAACAGTAATGTAACTCAGGATACTATAGTGCTTAATTTTAATGATTTTTCTAGTCTGGAAGAGGTTTTTAAAAAAGAAGGTGATTTGATTTCAGCGATTATCGTTGAGCCTATTATCGGTAATGGTGGTTGTATACTGCCAGAGGCTGGTTTCCTAGAGGCTTTAAGAGCTATTTGTGATAAATACGAATCTCTATTAATCTTTGATGAGGTAATGACTGGTTTTCGAGTCGCTTTAGGCGGAGCACAAGAAAAATATTCTGTAATGCCAGACATTACTACGCTTGGTAAGGTTATCGGTGGTGGCTTTCCTGTAGGTGCTTATGGTGCTCGCAAGGAAATAATGGAGCTGGTGGCTCCAGCTGGGGCTATGTATCAAGCTGGTACTCTATCTGGTAATCCCGTAGCTATGGCAGCAGGGCTTACGGCTCTTAAAAAGTTACAGAGAGCTGGTTTTTATAATGATTTAACTGCTAAGACGCAGTATTTAATTAAAGGTTTAAAAGCAGCGAGTGGAGATATTCCAGTACAGTTCGTGGAAGCTGCTGGTATGTTTGGTATGTTCTTCTCTAAGACTGCAGTTAAAAATTTTGATGAGGCGAAAGTCTCTGATGTAGAGTTTTTTAAAAAGTATTATATGGAGATGCTTAAGCGTGGTATTTATTTAGCACCATCTGCTTTCGAAGCTTTCTTTATGAGTGAAGCTCATAGTTATGATGATTTGGATAAGACTATAGAAGCGCATAAGAATTCTGTTTTATCTTTGCGTCAAGTTTTGGCTTAACGTAAATATGACCTTCTACTAAATATTTTAAAAATCCCTTTACTTTTCATTTTATTTCAGCTATACTTCTATCCAATATTTTTTTATAAATTAAGAAAATATTTTGAATGCAAGAAAAAATCCTTATCCTAGACTTTGGGTCTCAATATACAGAGCTAATCGCTAAGCGAATAAGGAAGCAGCGAGTTTATAGTGAAGTTAAACCTTTTGATTATTCATTTGAGCTTATTAAGAAAGATTATGAGGCTGGTGTTTTAAAAGGGATTATTCTTTCGGGTGGCCCTAATAGTATTTATGATTCAGAAGCTCTGCTCTGTGATTTAGCTATTTTAGATTTACCAGTACCTATTTTAGGAATCTGTTATGGGATGCAGCTTTTAGCAGATCATTTTGGTGCTAAAGTCCTGCGTAGTGACACTAGAGAATATGGTAAGGCAGAATTGTTTATTAATGCAGGCTTTCAAGATGATAAAGATTCATTATTTTACAGTATTAAGCTTGGAACTAAAAATGACGACGAAAACGCAGAAATTGGAGTTCCGCAACAGTGCGATGAAACAGCTATCTCTGTATGGATGAGCCACTGTGACTATGTCTCAGAGCAGTGTCATTTTAAAATCTCTGCTAGAACAGCTAATACGGCGATAGCAGCTTTTGAAGATACTGCTAGAAAGCTTTATGGCGTACAGTTTCATCCAGAGGTTACGCATAGTGAATTTGGGGCAGAGATCCTTAGTAATTTTATTTTAAATATCTGTAAATGCTCTCAGGACTGGAATATGCAGTCTTTTATAAATGATCAAATAGAAAGTATTAGAAATACAGTAGGGGAGCAGAAAGTCTTACTCGCTCTTTCGGGTGGTGTAGATAGTTCTACTTCGGCTTTTCTTCTCAAAGAAGCTATCGGCGACCAGTTAATCTGCATGTTTATAGATCATGGTTTTATGCGTAAAAATGAGCCAGAGGAGCTAATGGAGAGCTTTCAGCAGGATTTTGGTATTCAGATACTGTATATAAATGCTAAAGAAAAATTTATGAATGCTTTAGCTGGCGTTTCCGACCCTGAGCAGAAAAGGAAAATTATCGGTAGAGAATTTATTTATACCTTCCAAGAAGAAGTTACTAAATTGAAAGCCCAAACCCTTGCTCTTTCAACTGCATCTATTATTAGTGATAGCGAAAACGCAGAGCTTGTTATGCAGAAGCCGTGCAGTGAAATGGAAATAAGTTTTTTAGCACAAGGCACTCTCTATTCTGACTTAATAGAATCTTCAGGGGTTCGTATAGATAGTAAAACTGGTAAAAGAGTAGCTGCAAGTATTAAGTCGCATCACAACGTAGGAGGTCTGCCTGATGATCTGAAATTCACTCTTATAGAGCCTTTGAAGACTCTCTTTAAAGATGAGGTTAGAGAGTTAGCTAAAGCCTTAGGTGTCCCCGAATATATTGTTCGTAGGCATCCTTTCCCTGGACCAGGTTTAGCTATAAGGGTTTTGGGTGAACTTACTGAAGATAAGCTGAAAATGGTTGCTGATTCAGATTTTATAGTGCGTGAAGAATTGATAAAAGCTAATGCCTATGATTCTGTTTGGCAGATATTTACAGCTGTTTTACCTGTTAAATCAGTCGGTGTGATGGGTGATAAAAGAACCTACGCACATCCGATAGTTCTAAGAGCCGTTACTAGTGAAGATGCTATGACGGCAGACTGGGCAAGAATGCCTTATGAACTTTTAGCGAAAATCAGTAATCGCATTATTAATGAAGTAGATGGCGTAAATAGAGTGGTCTATGACATAACTAGTAAGCCGCCAGCGACTATAGAGTGGGAGTAGTTTTAATCAGAAGAAGTTAGTTAGATAGATTAATTAGGAAATTAAGGAAATAGGGAAAATCATTAAAGGAATAGATATGAGCGAGATATATACAGAGACTGGATTTGAATATGATTATGTCAGTATAGGCAGAGCTAAAAAGGCGAGAAGAACCTATGGTTTTGATGAGATTTCTTTAGTACCTAATGGAAATACTTTGGATATAGAGCTTTGTGATACTAGCTGGCAGATAGGTGGGTTAAATTTAAGTACGCCTATTATTGCAAGTGCTATGGATAGTGTAGTCAGCCCCGATAATGCAGGAGTGATTTCTGAGAATCACGCTCTAGCTGTTTTGAATCTGCAAGGGATATACACTCGTTATGAAAATTATAATGAAATTTTAGATCAGATAGCAGCCTGTTCTAGAGAGGAATACGTGTCTTTAATGCGAAAGGTATATCAAGAGCCGATTAAAGATGAGCTAATTTATTCAGTTGTTAAAAAAATAAAAGCCTCTGGTGCGATAGCTGCCGTAGCCTTAGCTCCATTTAATGCTAATAGATATGCCCTTATTTTAGAGGAAGCTGGTGTAGATATGATATTTGTGCAGGTCACAGTGGTAGGTTTAGAGCATCATTCTCTGGAATCTAAAGCTAATACGAATCCAGAAACTATTCTTGATATTAAAAAGTTTTGTAGTGAAAGATCTGTACCAGTCATATTAGGAAACTGTACTGATTATAATGTGGCTTTAAAGCTTATGGATACAGGGATTTCAGGTTTGCTTATAGGAATAGGGCCTGGTGCAGCTTGTACGTCGAGGGGGGTACTTGGTATTGGTGTACCGATGGCTACTTCTATAGCTGACTGTAAAGCTGCTCAGATAGAGTATTTTAAACAGACTGGTAAGTACATTCCAGTTATCGCTGATGGTGGTATGGCTGTTGGTGGTGATATCTGTAAAGCGATAGCCTGTGGTGCTGATGGGGTTATGATCGGCTCACCTTTTGCTAGGACTAAAGAAGCGCCGGGTAGAGGTTTTCACTGGGGTATGGCGACACCTAGTCCAGTGCTGCCACGTGGCACTAGAATTCAAGTAGGCACAGAATGTACTACCAAAGAGCTTTTACATGGTCCAGCGATATACGATGATGGTAGTCAGAATTTAGTAGGAGCTTTAAAAACTTCAATGGCGACGCTGGGAGCCCACACTATAAAAGAGATGCAGGAAGTTGAAGTTATAGTAGCCCCTGGAATACTTACTGAAGGTAAGGTTTATCAGCGTGCTCAGAAGATAGGAATGGCTAGGTAAAGTATACTGTATTATTCACGCTGTCTTTACTTATTCACTTTGTCATTATTGGGTACAATGGTGATAAATGGTAGAGTTTAATTTTTCTAAAGAATATGAACGTTTAGAATTTACCCAAAATCCTTTAGTGGACGTGATTTTGAGAATCGATTTTGCTCCTATACTTGATGTTGATACAAAAGAAGTTTTAGCTAGATATCAAAGAGAAATAAAGCAATGGTTTCCTTACTACGAGAAAAATATAGAGTATGTTCATAGAATTGATTCTCTTGTATTTGGCAATAAACAGGCAGAAGAGTCCTTGGTACATAACTTTATTTCAAAGGATAAATCTCAGACTATTTCAGTCTCACAGAAGGTTTTCGTTCTAAATTTCAAACGATATAAGAGTTTCAAGCAATTTGAAGATGTTTTTAAAAATAATTGGAAAAACTTTAAAAATACTTTTTCCACACCTACACTGATTACAAGATTAGGACTTAGGTATGTAAATTTAATTGAAAAAGAAAAATTTATGACAAAAGAGGAAAGCTGGATTGATCTTATTGATTCTGACTTAGTGCCAGAACTAAAAAATTATATGCAGGTTAATGATCAGTGTTACATTAAATCACTGAACAAGGATCTTGATTTAAGTTTACAAGGTGATAATGTACATCTGAAACTCGCTATTTTAAAAGCTATTGAGACGAATGAGGACGCTTTTTTAATTGATATAGATTCTTTTAGAGAGAATAAAGATGGAATAGATGAGGAAGAAATAAATGAATGTATCAAATGCTTTAATAAAAGAACAAGAAATATTTTCAGACCCTTTATTACAGACAAGCTTCTACAGAAGCTTTCATAAAGATTCTGACGGAAATACTTCGATAAGTCCTTGGGTAGTGCCAACAGGAAAGTATTATACTAATTACTATCTGATGCTTAAACCCATCACTGTTTCATCAGAACAGGGTTGGACTTACTATAGTGAGGTGAACCGAACTCTTAATCTTAACTGAATCTCAAAAGATTCCGCCCCGATTAGAGTACCCAAATAATAGTAATCAAGTTACCAGCCAAGCGTTTATTACATTCCTAGGTAGGTATGAATTTATAATTAAATTTGTTCTAATGTTTTTAATAACTTATTTTTTAGGTTTTTTAATGACACGATCTTTTTGGTTACCACTTATCACTGCTGCTTTATTTTCATTGTCGTCTGTCATTGGTTCATACATTAGAAAAAAATGAATTTAGATATTCTCACACTAGAGCTTATCATTACAGGAATCTCTATCGTGATCTATTATTTATTTACTTTTAATAGGGATAAAACTATTACTTTTGCTTTTGCTACTTTTGCTTTGCTGTGCCAGTTAGCGCTTCTTCTTTATATTTTGCAAAGATTTTCTCTGCCTATTTGGCTAATTAATCTTGATAAAATCTGCCCCTGTTTGGATTATTGTTCACAAACAGACTTATTATCTACTTTATTGCCGCCTATTCTTTTAAGTACCCTATATTCAGCACATGACTTTATTTCATCAATTTGGCAGGCATTTTTAGGATTTTTGAAACAAGTTTTTATTTTGAAAGAGAAGCTTGATAAATTTTTTTCTAAATTACGCTGATAACTAAACTCGATTAAATGGAATCACTCTCAACCCTGTCCTATTCTGCTCTTCAGCTCCACCATAGACTAAGATTTTTTGATTACACTCTTTAGGGAAGAGCTTAGAAACATAATCTAAAGATTCCCAGAGATTACTTTTTATGGTTTCTGCATATTTGATCTCTACTGCTGTGAAATGAGCTGCTTCACGCATTATAAGATCCACTTCTTTAATTTTATCGCGATAAAAATTTAGATTATTGTTTTTTCCTTGGTTAAATCTAGTTTTTAAAAATTCCATAACTATCATATTTTCAAAAAGATTCTCTTTGAGAGGATGTGTATCAATCTGTGATTGATTCTCTATATCCAATAGATAAGTAGCTAAGCCAACGTCATAAAAATATAATTTGGGTGATTTAATCAGGCGTTTATTAATATTAGCGAAATAAGGCTCTAGACGAAAAAGTATGTAACTAGTTTCTAGAACCGAAAGCCATCTCTCTACGGTACTAGCATCGATCCCAATATCATTACCAAGACTCTCTTTATTTAAAACCTGTCCTACTCTGCTTGCACAGGCACGTAGAAATTTTCTAAAAATGTAGTTTCGTTAATAAAAGGCTGAAAGCTTGAAAACACAATGATTTAAGATAATGCCGCAACAGATGTAAAAATTCCAAGCCTCCCTTAACCCATAAATGCACTTATAGCTGCTATATTTAAGGACTATGGACTTAATGATAGAAGATGTTTGGGCAAGAGAAATACTAGACAGTAGAGGAAATCCTACTGTAGAAGTAGAAGTTAGATTATCTGATGGTAGTGCTGGAATGGCTGGTGTACCAAGCGGTGCTAGTACTGGTGCTTTCGAAGCATGTGAGCTTAGAGATGAAGACCCTGAGCGTTATTCAGGTAAAGGTGTTCTTAAAGCAGTACAGAACGTAAATGAAAGCATAGCTCCAGAATTAATCGGCATGGACCCTACTTACCAAGCTGAAATCGACAGTTTACTTATAGATCTAGATGGCACTGATAATAAATCTAAATTAGGTGCTAACGCAATTTTAGGCGTAAGCTTAGCTGTAGCTAAAGCTTCTGCTCAAGCTAGTGGCTTACCACTTTACCAATATCTTGGTGGACCTAATGCTAGAACACTTCCTGTACCAATGATGAATATTCTTAACGGTGGCAAGCACGCTCTAGACTCAGTAGATCTTCAAGAATTTATGGTAATGCCTGTAGGTGCAAGCTCTTTCTCTGAAGCTCTTAGATGGGGAACTGAAACTTTCCATGCATTAAAATCAGTACTTAAAAAAGCTGGCATGGCGACTAGCGTTGGTGATGAAGGTGGTTTCGCTCCAAGTTTAAAAAATAACGCTGAGGCTATCGAAAAAATTCTTAAAGCTATCGAATTAACTGGACTTAAAGCTGGTAAAGATTTATTTATCGCTATAGATGCAGCTAGCACAGAGCTTTATGATGCTAAAGCGAAAACTTATACTCTAGAAAAAGAAGGTAAAACTCTAACTGGCTCACAGATGGTAGATCTATATGAGAGCTGGGTAAATCAGTATCCTATTATCTCTATTGAAGATGGTTTCGCTGAAGAGGATTGGGATACTTGGGCTGAAGCTTCTAGAAGATTAAATCAGAAAGTTCAGTTAGTCGGTGATGATCTTTTCGTAACTAATACTGAAAGACTTTTAAGAGGTATTAAATCTAAAATCGCTAACAGTATTCTAATTAAAGTTAACCAAATTGGTACTTTAACTGAAACTCTTAACGCGATAGAAATGGCTAAGAGAGCTGGTTACACTACAGTCATTTCTCATAGATCTGGTGAAACTGAAGATACTACGATAGCTGATCTAGCGGTAGCGACTAACGCAGGACAGATTAAAACTGGTGCTCCATCTCGCTCTGATAGAGTAGCTAAGTATAATCAGTTATTAAGAATAGAAGAAGAGTTAGCTGAGCAAGCAATTTATGGAGGTGAAACCAGTTTTTATAACTTGACAGAACTTCCTAGCGTTTTAGCTAAAGCTACAGCTTAAACTATTTTAATATTATCGGGTATTGATCAGTAATAGAATCCTAGATGGCACTGTTGCTCAATCAAAATCCGATAAAGGAGCTAAGAAGAAATGACGAAAAAGGTTTCAAATATTGAGTTTGCAGCTCGTTAGATTTAATATTTTATTGATCAGTGAGTAAGAGAGAGGGTTTTAGGTACAAATATC
>JBJTTW010000173.1:0-5655 GCA_046080385.1 bacterium | reverse complement strand
TTTCTTTGGGCTTGATCCATACCTTTAATTAAAGTGGTCATTTTTTGAGATATAGATAGTCCAGCTGCATCATCACCAGCTCGATTGATCCTAGAACCCGTTGATAGTTTCTCAATGGATTTTCCCACATCTTTTGTATTTTGTCTTAATGCTCTTTGTGCAAAAATACTTTGTGTATTAGTATTAACTGTAATTCCCATTATTTCTCCTTCTTGTGTATTATTCTTCTGAGTTCTATATCGGTCAAATGGTGGAGAAACTTGAAAATCTTTTTGTGAATTATTAACCAAACGCTCTAGTAGTAATATTTCTGCGCAATACAAATACAAAAAAACAAGCCAGTAGCTTTTGGCTACTGGCTTGAATTGTAACTAATCTGTCGTAAGAAAGGAATTTTATTACCGACAAGTTTTAATATCGGTTGTTTAGTATAGATTCTATAGTCTATTTTAAATAAATTATTCTAAATTATGTGGATGATTCTGTGCGAAATATAGTCAGGTGAAATTAGTTATCTATTTTCTGCATATTGGAGTAATTATTAAGGATCCGTTGAAAAGTGCTGTTTTTAGTATTTCTCGATCCTCAAGTACCTATGGCTTTAGATTTAGCTCAAGTATTGCAGATTCATCTTGCTGGTGATTTAGTTCTAGCAGAGAAAGCATATCGTTATCTTCTCCAGTACCCTAATCCAGATACTTTAGTTTTAGTGAATTTAGCTGCGATCTGTTCAGATTCTGCACGAACAGAAGAAGCTAGTGCTTTACTGAAAAGGGCTTTGCTGACTGATCCTGATTTGCCTGATGCCTATTATAATTTAGGGAATATTTTGCAGAATGAAAAAAAACATAATGAGGCAGTTGATTTTTATCATCGAGCTATTAAGCTTAATAAAACTTTTTCTAAAGCTCATTATAATCTTGGAAATAGTTTAGTAAGCTTGGGAAATATCGTGGAAGCTATATCTCATTACGAAGAAGCTTTGTTGTATGAGCCTAATCATTATAATGCTCATATTAATTTAGCTATGGCTATGTTACTATCGGGTCAATTTGAGAGAGGCTGGAATGAGTATGAGTACCGTTTTCTTGCAGAACCAAATATTATTTCTCCACCATTAAATATTGAAAAATGGGATGAAGATTTTTTATTTCGTGGAACACTTCTCTTGGTTTATGAACAGGGTTTGGGTGATACGATTCAGTTTTCACGCTATCTCTCGAATCTGAAAAACAAAGGAATGAAAGTGGCTTTATGCTTGCAAAAGCCACTGAGAAGATTGTTTGAAGAGACTGCTCGCAAAAACGTAGAAGTTGGAGCTTGCGAGCAGTCTCTTCAAGGCTTAGATCCCGAAATATTGATATACAGTGCAGAGAATTATGCTGATTTAGATTTATCTAATACGCGTTGGTTTCCATTGATGAGCTTGCCTCGTCTCTTTAAAACTGATTTGCTGAATATTCCTTCACCAACATCACTGCTTGTGCCGTCAGATCATCAGAAATACTGGAAAGCTGTTCTGGGCACTTCTCCTAAATTTAGAATAGCTTTGGCTTGGCAAGGTAATCCAGAACATGAAAAGCGTAATTCTAAAGGAAGGTCTTTTCCTTTAGAATCTTTAGCGGTTTTAGCTAAATTAGCAGATATAGAATTTATTTCTTTACAGAAATTAGCTGGCAGTGAGCAGCTTGATAATTGTTCATTTAGGAATAAATTTATTCATTCTCAGCAAGAAATTTCACAGAGTATGGATTTTTTAGATACCGCTGCGATAATGCAATTATGTGATTTGGTTATCACCTCAGATACTTCTATCGCTCATTTGGCTGGGACTCTAAATATCAAAACTTGGGTCGCTTTAAAAAAAACGCCAGAATGGCGTTGGTTACTAGAAACAGATAAAACGCCTTGGTATTCATCTTTGACTTTGTTTAGGCAGAGCGAAGATGATAATTGGGATGAGGTTTTTATGAAGATGGCGTTAGAATTAAAAAACACTCTAAACGTTTCCGTTTAGAGTGTTTCGGTGTGTGGGTGTGTGGAAAATTGTTACCTTGTACTGGTTTTAGCGCCTGCCAGTCCCAGTGAGTAAGTTGAAGGTTGTTTCTTGAGAATTATTAACCATGCCGAAGGCCTTTGCTTGCATCTGCAAGACAGTTCTGTCTGACATTAGCCGAGAGACTACGCTCCCTACATCAGCATCTCCGATCTGTGATTTAGCTGCTTGAAGACTAGTATTATAGTTATCGTTATAATCCATAGTACTGTCTAGAGAATTACGACTAGCACCTAACTCGCTTCGCATACGTGATACGTTGTCTATCATCTGATCTAAGCCGCTCAAAGGGCTGCTTGTCGCTGTAGCATTCCCGCTATAGCTTTTTAGACTACCCCCGATATTAAGATCTGATAGTGCAAAGCTACTATTCGCTCCGATGGATCCTCCAGTGGTCGCTGCGACATCTATATTAACGCCTGTATCGTTAGCGGGATTTGCTGCTTTTATAACAGTCGTTTGATCGCCATCACTAGCACCAGATTGAACACTGATATCAGCACTTGGCTTTAAAAGACTAATACCATTAAATGTAGAATTTTTAGATATATTATTAATGTTTTCTACCCGTGAATTAATTTCACTCTGTATTGCATCTTTTTCTTGAGAAGATAATGTTCCATTTTGACCTTGTACTGTTAATTCTCTCACTCTCTGTAAATCCTCATGAATACTGCCAAGGGCAGCATCGCTAGTGTCAAGCATGGAAATTCCATCGCCGATGTTTTCATTTGCTTGGCTGTAACCTTTACTTCGAGTGGTAAGCCCTTGCATAATGTTCTGTCCAGCTACATCATCACCTGCACGATTAATACGACTCCCAGTGGCTAAACTTTGTGAATTCTTCACGAATGAAGAATTTGTAGAGTTCATCGCAGAAACTAAAAAGCTTGCTGCATCTGTCCCATTTACACTTAGCATCTTTATCCCCCTTGCTTTGGTGTTGTTTGAAATCTATATTATTTTTATACCCATATCCACTAAATTAACTAGTCTTTTTCATAAAAATTTTATTTATTTATTTTTTGCTAAGATTCTCTTATGGCTTTAAAAGATAAAACTAGTAATTTTACTCCTAAGCAGGCTCCAGATTTTGTGCTTTTTGATGATTCAGGTAAGGAACTCAGTCTAAAAGATTTTTCAGGTAAGTATCTTTTACTGTATTTTTACCCTAAAGACCTTACGCCTGGCTGTACCACTCAAGCCTGCTCACTTAGAGATACTCTCACTGAACTTAAGAGTTTAAACTTAGAGGTTATCGGCGTGAGCTGTGACTCAGTCGAGTCTCATCAGAAATTTAAGGCTAAGCATGAATTAAATTTCCCTTTACTTGCGGATGTGGATAAAAAAATGGTCTTAGATTATGGTGTCTGGGTCGAGAAATCTATGTATGGTAAAAAATATATGGGTATTCAGAGAGATTCCTTCCTTATTAATAAAGAGGGGAAGATTATAAAGCATTACATTAAGGTTAAGCCTGCGGAGCATGCAGAGCAGCTTTTAAAAGATATGCGTAATATTAACGAAATTGATGTTTAGGGATGTCTGATTTTTATTATGAAGCTCATCTCGACGCAGAACTTGCTAAACAGTTTACCCCGATTAGATTAACTGTTTTAGAGTTACTCGCCCTTGGTTATAGTAATAATAATATGGCTTTAGAATGCGGAGTTGGCATTAAAGCTATAGAACATCATATTACTCAAATGGCGGTTTTATGCGAGGCGAGGGCTGATCTGCATAATTTACGAACTAGGCTGCTTGCTCATCTTTATTTTCATGATTTAATGACGCTGAAGAGCCCAGTGGGCAGTTTAGATATTTCACATTTTAATTCTAAAATTATGGATACTTTAAAGCTTTTAGTTATAGGGTTGTCTTTAAAATCTACGGCAGCCATTTTAGGTATCAGTGTGAAGGCTGTAGAATATCGCATCGGGCATCTTTATGATTTTTTTAACGTAGATACTGATAATACGATTAATGAAAACTGTCGTGTGGTTTTATGGTCAGCGATTATATTAAGAACAGTTATAGCGAAGCAGGAGCTTAAAAAGATGTATTACGATACGAGTATAGAGAAAGTGTCTCGAATTATTGAGAATCCAGATTTATTTCTTTTAAGATTGCGCGGTTTTGATGGGAAAATAGGGTAAAACTAAAAACTAGCCTGAGGATTGATGTAAATTGAAAATGTATTACTATATTTTTTGTAAAGTCTAGACATTCCTTAATCTTTTGTTTACAATTAATTTTATATTAAATTTCTAATATTTTAGAACTAGTATCCATGAAATACATTCGGAGCTACTGCTGATGCGGGCTGTAACGGCTGCGCCAGTTAATATGATGCCTTCTGCGGCCAATTTGGCGGCGGGGTATGTTCCTGCTGACGGTGGAAAGCTGGGTGGTGGTGAGAAAACTCCAGATACAGTTTTAAATAAAATAGTGCGAGTGGTCGCAGGGATTAGTAATCCAGATGCTGGAAATACTAATCCAAACTTCAACAGGGAAGATTCTCAGTCACTTGATGTCCAAGATCCACGAAATCAGCTTGCTGGGCTCAGTAAAGTACGAGTAGGTGTGGCGAAGGAGATTCATAAGTTAGCTCATAATAAATCAAAGATCACAGATATAGCAACAGCTGGACTTAATGTCGCATATATGGCTGGAACTGTTATTGGTAAGCCAGCAGAAGGGTTAATTTCTGGAGCGAGAAGAATCGAACAGGGCTTGTCACTGGGGAGACGTTTTATCACTGGAGCAAAAATTAATAGTGGTTCGCGGATGCTAGCTGCATTTCTTGGTCTTCCAGCATTAGTTGTTAAAAATGTTGGTAAAGATATGTATCTTTATAATGGTGGTCAGTCTGCATTTGGTAATTTCGCTGAAGATGCTTTAGAGGCAGCTAAACCAAGTGGAGGAATTTACAAGAGTATATTTGATGAACCTAAGGCTTTGTTTAAAAAATTAGGTACTTCGTTTAAAGAGCTTTTAGATCCGAATGTTAAAAAAGATGAAAAATGGATTGGTGAAAGCCAGATTATGTCTTTGATGAACATGGCAGGTTCTGCGGTGCTGGCATTAGGTCTGGCTACTGGTAAGCATGAACTTGCAAGAACTGGGCGTAATCTTCAGTCTATAGGTGTAGATATGACCAAAGCTACTAGTGATAATATAGAGCGTGGAGCTTCTGGAGTGGGCTTCGCTGCTGAAATGGCTTTAGATGCCGCAAATGATAAATTCTTTAAAGGAGAGTCATCTAGATTATCTTCTCTAGTCGCTCTTTCAGGGCAGTTAGGTAGAGTTTTAGGAGTGGTTTACCAAGACACGCCATTTAGTCCTAATTTACCGAAGATATATACTAAGCCGTTGGAATTCTTGAAGATGGCGACGGCGTCTATGGTGAAATATGTTAATCCAGTTGCTTTAGCCACTAAGCAGCATGAAGCAGATAATAAATTTGAGGAAACTCTAGGATTGATTTCTAAGCCATTAAAGACTGCTGTTGCGGCTAATAATATCGTTCCAGCTCAGCTTAGTGTGGAAGCGAAGCTTAAGGCTGCGGGGCCTGCTGATAAGGCTGCGGCTGGTTCTAG
>JBJTTW010000172.1:0-17149 GCA_046080385.1 bacterium | reverse complement strand
GATTACCTATTAAGCCGCCATAAAAAGCCTTAAACCCTAATGCTACCTACTTATCAAGGCTATGACTAAAGCATGACCATAAGATTCAATTCCAGAAAGGTTTAAATTTGAAATTAGGGGCGGCTTTGTAGGTAATCAGATAATTTTTTGAATATATAAGTACACTAGGGTCTTAGTAAGACTTGGTTTGGCTTATGGAAATTAATAACACTAGAGCACAGACAGTTGAATATTTAAAACTTTATCAGGACTTGCTTTCGCGTTTCGCCACGAATGATCGCAAGATAGGTACTACTGAGCAGGCTGCCATTAGTTTTATTGATGTTAACGCTAACTCTGTTTTAGATGATACTGAACAAGCAAGCTTGAATAGCTTTAATTCAAAGCTTGGTCAGGTAATTGCTAATTCAGCGACTTACTTAGATTCTAGTGGGAAATTTAAGAATAATCTTGATTTAAATGACAATGGTGCAATTGATTCACAAGATAAAACTATCTTTGATCGAATTGTTAGTATTTCTGAAAATGTTTACGAAAAAATGGAAAGACATTTAATGAACTCTTTAAAGATGGGGAAAGTCTCGATTTTAAATACCCCGTTTAATGAGTATGACATGGCAAAGCTTTTAGACGCCGCGAAAAATGATAGGGAGAACTATTTATATCCAATTGTTTGGTCAAATGATGCAAGTAGAGTAGCGAAGATGGGGGTGAGTGTACCGCCCTTATCAACAGCTGCTTTTAAGGAGTTATTTAATGGCAATCGAGGATTGGGGATTACGGGATTATTTGATGATGGTTTAAACTTAGGTCAAGCTGAAAAAGTATTAGATTTAATAGATAGCGGTATAACGGATGTAAATCGTTTAAAATTCTATAGTCGTTTACTAGATAGTGGAGTAACGATATCAGCTCCAACGATAAAAGCATTTGATAATTTATGGAATGGAGCAGAGTTTGCTGGTGTAAGTGTATCTCCATCAGGTCAAGTAAAGACGCCTAGTGGAATTAATGTAACAGCGTTTAGTGGAGGATCTGGACCAGCAGGAAACACAGCAGGAGACCATTTAAACCATTTAATGAATATATTATTAAAGGCTGGAAATCCAGATTCTAATATAGCGTCAAAACAAAGAAATTATTTAGAAGAAAGTTTAAGGGCTGGGGAAGTTTTAATTACGCGAAAACCTTTAAATTACACAAATTTAATGGAGTTGAATGATGTTGTACCAGACTCTGATCAATTGAATAAATTGAGGATTCATTATTGGACTGAGGGTTTAACGACTCAACAGCTCGGAAATCGTAATAAGTCTGACTTAAACAGGGTTTTTAATCGTTTATACGAGCAGAGTAATTATAATACTATTCAAGAGTTTCAACGGCTTTTTGAAGAAAATGGTCTCTATGATCCTTCGGGCTTAAATTATTATAGAGAACTTATGGAAGAAATGGAGAGAGGAAAGGCTTTCACTTTAAGTCTTGCTACTTTTGATAATGCCATAGCTTCTTCTCGTGAGCTTGATACTTATATAGATTTAAACACTTCTAATACGAGGACTACAGCTGCGAATTCGGATATCTATGGAAGCCTAACGAATAAAGATGACATCTTAGCTTATAAAGATGCTTATATCACCGGAGGAGCCAGTGCTCATACTTTATCTGAATTACAGAAATTCAGAATAGATGAAGGGCTTACTTGGTCCCAGACACAAACTTTAATGGATTTACTCAAAGACCCAGCCCTTGGAGGGGGAGTGGTGGATCCGCAGCGTGCAAGAAAGCATGAGCTTTTAAAGGAAGCATAGCATTTGGTGAGCTTCCTAATAATGTTACCTTGAGCTATCAAGCTCTTGATTACGATGCATTAATGACTCTTTTAAACTCCGTTAAAGCAGATGGCTCTATTTAAGTTTTAAAAACTCAGGTAGATCTACTGGATCACGATAAGTTTTTTCACGAGCTTTAGCTTCAGGACTTTTAGTCATGGAGCCACTAGAAGTAATAGGAGTCTTGATAGTAGATTTATTGTTATAAGCACTCTTATTATTTGAGAAGAATAGATTATTAGGATTAACTGTTGATGCCGAATTGCTACTGCTATTGCCAAAAGTACTACCAATCAGAGATGAAAAAGAAGATTTAGCTTCTTTAGGATTGTGAGATGCTGCACTAGAGAAGCCCCTAGGCATTTCAGTCTCTTGTGCTGCAAAACCAGTTGCTATAACAGTGATTTGAATTTCACCCTGCATTCTTTCATCGATTACCGCACCGATAATAATATTCGCATCTTCGCTAACTTCGTCATAGATAGACTCAGCAGCTTCATTAACTTCATGAAGAGTAAGATCAGCACCACCTGTAACATTGAAAATGATTCCCGTGGCACCTTTAATAGTGTTTTCTAGAAGAGGTGAGTTAATCGCTTGGCGAGCAGCTTGTATAGCTCTACCTTCACCAGAAGATTTACCCATACCCATAATCGCATTACCAGCAGCTAGCATAACGCTTCTTACGTCAGCGAAATCTACGTTAATAAGACCAGGAACAGTGATGATATCACTAATACCTTGTACACCTTGAAGTAAAACATTATCAGCTAGAGAGAAAGCAGCAGACATACTAGTCTGTCTTTCAGTGATGTCTAGAAGTTTATCGTTAGGTATAACGATAAGAGCATCTACTTTACCTTTAAGCTCAGCGATACCTTCTTGAGCTAATCTGATTCTTTTTCTACCTTCGAAACTAAATGGCTTAGTTACTACACCTACAGTGAGTATGCCCATTTCTTTAGCTACGTCGGCGATAACACAAGAGCTACCAGTACCAGTTCCACCGCCCATTCCAGCTGTGATGAAAATCATATCAGCATCAGATAGTGCATTTTTAATTTCTTCTTTGCTCTCTTCAGCAGCACCACGACCAGTTTCAGGATTACCACCTGCACCTAGACCTCTAGTTAATTTAGATCCTAATTGGATTTGGTTAGCTGTCTGAGAATTTTTTAGGGCCTGAGTGTCAGTATTAGCTACCCAGAACTCTACAGAATTTAAGCCAGAGCGAATCATGCCATTAATCGCATTACAGCCAGCTCCGCCAGTTCCAAAAACTTTAATTTTTGCACCAGATTGGTTATTATCAAAATCAGAAAAACTCATATAGCTTAGATACTAAAGCCATATGAGAAAACCGTCAAGAGAATTTCAAAAATTTTTGAATCCCTTAACCTGAGGTTTTTGCCCCTTCTTATTTATAGTCAACGTTTTCTTATGACTGCTCTTGGGGCTAATTTGTTCCATAATTTTTTTCTGTTTTTTAGAAAGTCCTAAATTCTGCATTAAAGCTAGGGGATCTAAGGAGGCTGGAGCTGTTTCTGGAGATTTAAACATGGAAAGCATAGGGGCCATGGATTTAAACATCTGACTCATTTTATTAAACTCTGAAACCATCTGATCTATATGCTTAGAATCTAAACCAGAGCCTTTAGCGATACGCTGTTTACGCGAACGTGAAGATGCATCTGTGTATAGTAGCTGAGGATTGAGTTTTTCCTGTTTAGTCATGCTGCTTATGGCGGCTTTAAATTTAGTAATCTTTTTAGAACTTTCTTGAATAAGATTTTCTTGCTGTAAAGAAGATAAACCCATCTGTTTCAGTATCGAACCCATGCCCATCATTTTGGCGATAGAGCCCATGTCACCTAGCTTAGACATCATGTTCTGAGCGCTAATGAAGGTTTCATAGTTAAAGTTACCTTTCATAAGTTCAGCTTCTAAACGCTGAGATTCTTCTTCCTCAAATCGTTTCTGCGCGCGCTCTACCAAAGATAAAACATCACCCATGCCTAAGATACGGCTCGCTATTCTATGCGGGTGAAAGTTCTCTAAGTCCTCTAACTTTTCGCCCACTGAGGCTAATTTAATTGGTTTTTTAATTGCTTCAGCGATAGAAAGCGCAGAACCCCCTCTAGTATCACTGTCTAACTTACTTAAAGCGACAGCGGTCACGCCTATCTGCATATCGAAGGCTTGTGCGACATTTGCAGACTCTTGACCGATTAGAGAGTCTATTACTAAAAGCTTTTCGCTAGGCTTAATTTTTTTTTCAAATATTAATAACTGAGCCATTAGATCAGTGTCTATCTGTAAGCGACCAGCCGTGTCATAAATTACTACATCATACTTATTTTCATTAATCTGCTTTTCAGCAAGGTTAGCTACTTCCATTAAGTTCTGGGTCGTAGGTATTTCTAAAAAGTCTACCCCAGCAGATTCTGCAAGAATAGATAACTGCTTTATAGCAGCTGGTCTCTGTAAATCACAAGGGACTAAAAGGATTTTTAAGCCTTGGGCTTTTAGATTATAAGCTAGTTTCCCTGCTAGAGTGGTTTTACCAGAACCTTGAAGACCTAGTAACATTATGGAATTTACAGAACCCTTTTTAATATTAAGGTTTAATTCTGTACTTAACTCTTGTTCTTGATTAGGATCACCACCGAGTATCTCTATCAGTGCGTCGTTAATGATTTTAACTACTTGCTCGCCTGGTTTAATTCCCCTAAGGACTTTTTCGCCATAGGCTTCTTTTTCTACCCTATCTATAAAAACCTTTACTGCATTGAGACTTACGTCAGCTGACAGTAAAGCTTTTCTGATATCCTGAATAGCAGATTCAATATTCGCTTCACTGATCTTGCTTTGACCAGTTAAAAACTGTATACTATCTTGTAATTTCTCTGTTAATTGATCAAACATTGGATTTTAAATTTTAGCAAATGCGCATCACCTTGATTTTAGTAGTCTTATTCACCTTACCCTTGGTAAATAGTTTTTTTGTGAATACTATTACACTTGTAAAAAATATTAGTGAGTACGTCTATTTAAGGCAGAAGAAGCAGGATTTAATCTGCAAAAAGCAGGATCTTTCTGAAAGGATAAAAACTTTTAATTCTAGTGCGAGTATTAAGAGGACTATTAAAGAGAGGATTAAGTTAATAGAAGCTAATGAGATTCTTTTGAGGTTGGGTTAGGAATAGCGCTAAGACAGTGTTTAAGTACTATTATTCTGTGGTAAAATTAAATTAACAGTAGCCGCCATACCTCTGCCATCTGGCATGTGAGCGGCTCTTTTTTTATGTATTTGAATTATGCTAAGCCTGTTTTAACTTATACAGAACAGTTAGATTTACTTGAAAGAAGAGGGATGAATATTTTAAACCGTGATTCAGCTGAATTCTATCTACGGCATTGTAATTACTATCGACTATCTGGATATTTTTATTTCTTCTATGACAAAAACCAAAATAATGTAGATGCTCAAATCAAACGAGATTATTTCAAGTCAGGCACAAGTTTTGAAGATGTTATCAAAATTTATCACATGGATAAATGCTTGCGTACACTTTTATTACAAGTAATAGAAATTTTAGAAATCTCCATAAGATCGAATTTTGCTTATATATACTCGCATCAAAGAGATCCTTTTATATTCAAAGATTCGCTATATTTTCATGCTGACTTTATTGATAAAAAACAGGTAACAAAATCAGTCCATTTCAAAATTTAAAGAAAAAAGTCGAAGAAGAATTTAGTCGTTCTAAAGAAGATTTTGTCCAACACTTAAAAGGAAAATATTCACAGCCTTATCCTATTTAGGCTTTAGTAGAAACAATTAGCCTAGGCACTTTATCAACTCTCTTTAAAAATCTAAGATTAGCAACAATTAAGAATGATTTAGCAGCGATATATAATATTAGAGTTCATTCTAAAAAGTCTACTGGAGCTATATTTGAAACCTATTTACAACATTTAACTGTTTTAAGAAACATGTGTGCTCATCATAGCAGGCTTTGGAACAAGAACATAAATACACCTTTTACTATTCTTCCAGAAATGAAGGCTATAAACCCAAGCTCTAATAAGGTTTTCAATAGTTTCATTTTAATTAAGCATTTAATGCAAAAGGATTTTCAACAAGATTCTAATTTAATCAAATTAGAGGAATTTTTTAAAAAACAGCATGCTTTTACTGAAGGTTATGGGATTATGCAAAATCTCGTATAGTTTTAAGTATACTGAAAATTAAAAATATTAAGCTTATGGCTTTCAGAGAAATCTTTTAATCCTTTAAAGAAGGACATATGCTGAAAATCCGCCTCACGGAAAGCTATTCTGGCTTCCTTTTTGAGATCTTCCTCCGTTGGTGGTAAACGAGGTTTGGGTTTTTGCTTCGATTTTTTTATATATTCTTGCAAATCATAATGAATAGAATAAAATAAATCTTTACCATTATGAAACTGCTTTGGACAGAGCTCTTTTGCTTGATTTTCATATTTTTGAGCAGTCTTGACTAGATTTATATTACCTTGATTATCACGAAATTCTTCATTCTTCTTAAATGAAAGTAGCTTTTGTGCTAAATCTTCAATCGTTTTACCATGCCAATCTCGGAATTTAAGATCATTGAAACATAATCTTAGATCTTCTTTTGAATTTACATATTTTAATAAAGAAAGATTAAAGCACTTTTCATAAATGTCTTGAATTCTTTTTTTTAAATCATAGTCATATTGGTGCTTAACATTTCCTCTAACAGTATCAGAGAGTATTAAATCTACTTCAATATCGTGATGATCAGAGAGATGAAGCTCTACTATATTTTTATTTAAACCTAAAATATGGTCAAAATCAGCGTCAACAAGACCAATTCTTGGAACAGGAGGTGGAGTCTCTAAGATTTTCAGTAAATTTGGTTTTCCGCCGACAGATCTTAGTGAGTATTTTTCAGGTAGCAAATCAAGATATTTTTTTAGGAACTTTTCATCATGTAGTCCTTCACAATATATTACAGGTAAACCAAGCAATATTGCCTCTGCAACATTAGCATCTGGCTTAATAGAATCGCGGACTGTATGCTCTGTCACTTTAAAAAGTCTCCTAGATCAATACCCTCACTCATTCTGTGTCCAATAATCGTTGGTGAGTGAGTTGCAATAAATAACTGCTGTTTTGATTTTAAAATTTTTTCCATATCAGAAATAAAATCATTCTGCCATCTTACATGTAAAGAGAGTTCTGGCTCATCAATTAAGACTAAACCTTCATCCTCACCAAATATAAGCTCAGAAAAAAGAACTAATTGATGCTGCTCACCAGATGATAAAGAATTTAAGTCTAATTCAGTCTTTTCTATATCGAGACATATAAGCCCTTTATTCAAATCAAAGCTAATTTCTTTGGAGAGAAATTTTCTATTAATAATTTCGACTAGTAACTTAACTTTCTCTGAAATATCATCAAAAGATTTCAGTTTTTCTTCTGTATTGGAGCAATAGACTTCCAAAACCATCAGTACTTCTTTTTTCAGTGTCTCAGTAATATTTTTACGAATATCTTTTATAGAATCTGCTTTAAAGACCCCTATTTGACTCAATTTTTTAAATTTGGTTTCAATTTCTCCAATCCTAGATTTTATTTCATCTTCTTTGGGTTTCTTTTTTTTGTTTGCTAACTCTATAATCTTTTCTGGAAAAAGCCTATCTAATTCCTGTGACTTTTTACCGTATTCTCCGTTTTTATTTTGAACTTGTTTCAAAATAAAATTTGACCAATAATTTACACTTGGCTCTCTATCTAAGTCAGAATGCCTCCTTGAAGAATAGCGAATTCTCCAACGATCATCTTCATTATCTTCAGAAAAACCTCTTACAGCTTTAGGTTCTAGGCGTTTCGTGTTAATGAAATTACAATAAACTTCAGATATATGATTACCTTTAAATAGCTGAATTAAATCCTTATCATGACTATCTTTTAAATAGTCATAAAGCTCAAACTCCTCATCTAACCTTCTATCAAAAAGATAAATTACTCCAGCTCTATAATCAATTCTTACCCTATCCTCTCTTAACTTAGAATTAGAAAATGCAGTCTTTGCCTTTTCTTGGTTAAAATCAATATTTCCACTAGAAGATTTTGATTTTTTAGATATAACCTCAAAATTGACTTGAAAATCCATCTCGAAATCACGATACCTCGTATGCGACCTAGTATTTGAATTCTCTTTTTTCTTAGCATCAAACGACAGCTTATTTTTCTGAATAGTCACAGACTCGCCTGAATAATATTCAACATAGATTTTTTTAAATAATAAACTTTGAAAAAATAACCACTGCCTCTGAGCCACTGCGTAAATAATTTTTAGAATAGTTGTTTTACCAGATCCATTTGGACCAAGTAACAGTATGGTTTCATTTTCGGGAAAACATAGAGAGTAGTTTAATCTATCAAACAGCCCTTCTATATTGAGTTTTTTTATTTTCATAACTTTTTTTAAGACCCTATAAGCCTGACAGTATTCAGTATATATTGAATAGAATTAATCGCAAAGTATAAATTTTCTTATCAGACAATTTCAAAGCTATACTTTAAATATGTCTGCTACCCTAAAGCGAGATTTAGAAAAAACGATAAAAGAATTACTTCAGGATTTTCCCTGTGTAGTACTTTTAGGAGCTAGGCAGGTAGGTAAATCTACCCTCTTAAAGAAGGTATTGCCAAATGCTGAATTTGTTGATTTAGAGAGAAAAGACACCCTTGAGATCTTGAGTGCTGAGCCAGAACTATTTTTAAGGGAAGCTTCCTTGCCTTTGATTATTGATGAAGCTCAATTCTGCCCAGAACTTTTCCCTGCTCTAAGGGTTAAGATAGATGAAGATAGAAAAAAACATGGACGTTTTTTAATTAGTGGCTCTAGTTCACCGCAGCTTCTTAAAAACATTAGCGAATCATTAGCTGGCAGAGTGGCTATTTTAGAAGTACCAACTTTAACTTGGTCTGAGGCTTTTGAGCTTCGCTCATCTAAATTTTATGATTATTTAGATAAGCCTGAAAAATTTATAAATCTAAAAGCACTTTATAAGCTAGAAAAGCTTCAGGAGTTAGCTTTGTTTGGCTTATACCCAGAGGCTTTCCTGAAAAGAAAAAAATTATCCTCTTATGATACTTGGGTTAGATCCTATTTTGATACTTATATAGAAAGAGATATTCGTACTTTATTTCCTAATTTAAAATTAGATAGTTACAGAAGGTTTATTAAAATGCTGGCTTTCTCCTCAGGTGAGCTTTTAAATGCTTCTAGCTTTGCTCGTTCTTTAGATATTTCTCAGCCTTCAGTAAAAAATTATATGGAAATAGCAGAGGGGACCTTTCTCTGGCGCCGCTTAGACTGTTATCGTGAAAATGCAAAAAAACGTCTCGTGCAAATGCCTAAAGGGCATTTAAGAGATAATGTGATTTTAAATTATCTTCTGAATATCAATACTGTAGATGATTTGAAGTCTCATCCACAGTTTGGAAGGATTTGGGAAGGCTTTATTATGGAGCAGATTATTAAAAATCTTGATCAGAGACTTTATAAACATAAAGAATTTTTTTATAGAACCCATAATCAAGCTGAGATTGATTTAATAGTTCAGGGGCGCTTCGGCTTAATACCCATAGAAATTAAATCTGGCTTAAGCGTAAAAAGGGAGCAGTTAATAGCTATGAAGAACTTTATAGAAGAACATAACTGCCCTTATGGAATACTGATTAATAGTGCAGAAAAGGTTTTAAAGTTATCAGAAAAAATATATCAAGTGCCAGTTAGTTTTATTTAAGCTAACTATAGATACGATTAAAATTATAGATTTCTATTTATAAAAATTGCTGAAATACCCTAGGCTAAGGAATTTTATATTCCGTTGAAGAGTTTTTAGTGGACGATCAATGCCTCGTAATCGTGAGTTAATGAGGATATTTAGGGATTTGAAGGGGGCAGAGTTAAAAAGATTCACTGAGGATTTATAAGATTCTTTACTATTCATCTAAAGCATCAATGTAAGAAAGCATTTGGCGAGCATTAGTTATATAAGTATTTTGGCGTTTTTGTTCATCATTAGCGGCGTAAACTAAGACCCTGCCATATTTTAAATCGGGGAAGGTTTTTTCAAAGTAATCTAAATTTTTTAAAAAATCCTTCGTAAAGCTTTCAGCAGATTTGATCTCTATAGGTAAATAATAGTTCCCGATATTATAAATTATGTCAATTTCTTTCTGTGAGCCATCTCTATAAAAACAAAGATTGTTTTTTTGCCATTATTATAGCGGTGCTTAATCAATTCATTGACAACTAAATTTTCAAAAAGATTCCCTCTCAAAGGATGACTGTAAAGGTGTTTTTCTTTTTCTATATCTAATAAATAAGCTGCAAGTCCTGTATCGTAAAAATAAATTTTCGGTGATTTAATAAGTTGCTTTTACCAGACTGTCTAGGACCAGTGATAGTTATTACTTCATCCTCCCATAATCTCCTGTAGCTGACGCATCTGTGAATCTTCATGAATGATTACACCAGTAAAACCATACGCTTCTATAGTCTCATCTAGAGAGGATTTCTGCTGATAATGCTCACTTAAAAACTCTAATAATTTTTCTTTATATGCAGTATCTTGATTAGCTCTTAAGTGTTTACCTTTAGTTTCTATGAGTATATAGTCGAATTTATTTTTCTGCTCATGCTGTTTTTTAATTAGAAAATCTGGATAAATACGGCGTTTCTCCCAGCCTTGTAAATAATAGTCCTGACGCTCATTTATTCTGTGCCACCAAGCGGTTTTACTGAAATCATATTCGAGCTGAGTTATACAGTTTCTCTCTAATTCATTAAACCAAATGGCGTAAAGCGGATTGAAGAGATTTTTTTTAGCTGTCTCGCCATCTTCTAGCGTAAATTCTTCTAGTTCTTTAGGGCTGTCTAGCTCTAACTCGCTTGGTATCTCATAATACTCTTCCTGAAGAGAGAAATCTAATTTATTTTCTTGAGACCATTTTTTAAACAGCTTTTCAGCTTCATCTAGAATCTGTCCGCTTTTAAGCGTTGCTAAATAAAAATCACTATGTAATTTCCGTAATTCTTTAGGATTTAGCTTAAAATCTGGTAAAACCTCTGCTGGATTATGCTTCCGAACACTAGGAACCTTAGTATGGGGTACTTTCTTATAAAAAGTGCTACCCAATTTTAAAATCTTATCTAGATTTGAGAAAAAACTATCGTGTATGAAAAACAAGTCCTGAGGTACATTATTAATCAAACCTTGATTAATTTTCAGAAATTTCCTTAAAGAATAAATAGCCTTAGTAGGAGACATTGATCTGAACTCAGGTCAGAACCTCTCATAAAAATATCCTTTATTATCTTTCGCTTTATCCTTATGAGATATTAGAATCAAATATTCTGCCATATTTTAGGCATAAATTACCAAGTTTTAGAAAAGCCCCCCAAATCATAATCAGCAGATACCTACTCATTCATAAAATGTTATATTTCTACTAAGTGACCACAGAAGATAAAACCGAAGTACTACTCCAACGTTTACGCAACGAGGGTTTTAGAATCACGTCCCAAAGAGAGACTGTGATAAGAATCTTCCAAGAAAATAAAGAAGAGCATCTCAGTGCCGAAGATGTTTTCGAGTTGCTTTGCAAACGTAATGAAATTATCAGCCTAGCTACTACTTACAGAACTCTACGAATGCTAGTCGAAATGAATGTTTTACGAGAGTTAGATTTCGCTGAGACGCATAAACATTATGAGTTAGTTGATGAAAATGCGACACCGCACCACCACATCATCTGCCTTGACTGTAACCACACTATCGAATTTGAAGATGAAGAAATTAATAAACTTGGTTTAGAAATCGCGAAGAAATACAATGTTAACGTCGTTGATATGCAATTCCAAATCTTCGCTAAATGCCCTACTATAGAGCATAAGCACGAACATAAGAAGCACAGAAATTAAGGCGTACTGTTGTTCTAGCAGCAGAAATGCCATTAAACCTGCTCGACTAAAACACCTTCGACTTGTTTATATTCACTCAATCTTATAGTATCTTCTTCATTGGCAAAAAAGCTAAGCTCATCATCAGCTAAATTTGCATTAAAGTTAAGTTTTTCAGTAAGTCTACTTGCAGATAAAATAATCTTATTCAGAGCTTGTTGTTTACCTGTTTCTTGAGCCAATTTAGCTGCGGTTAACAATTTATGAAGCATTTTTACCGTTCTTGGATTTATCTTCTCAACCATAGAATTTTTATGCCCGAGAAAAAAAAATCTTTCTATTATTTATAGTTGAGAATTAATGAGTTTTAAGGGATTCGTCTCCACCATATGATGTATATCATTATCTGATACTTCTAAATCTCTTAAATTCTGAGCGTGCTTTGCAAGATCCACTAATCCCCCACGAAGTTCATCCTCTCTATCATAAACAGTCTTAGAGACTGAATCACTAACTAGAATTAATTTATCCTTCTTTTTTTTAATAAGAATTTTTAATAATTCTGGGTGAATGTGTAAATCCTTATCTGCCTCAGAGCCACAGATAAACATCGTATAAATCTTGTCATTATAATAAGCGGCATAGCCAAGCCCAAGCTGATCAGGGTCTACCACTATATTTGGATTAACCGTTTGTAAATAGCTAAGATGCTCTGGGCTAGGGTCTCTCTGCTTTAAACCCTTAAAGATATTCATGGCATTACCCCAGTGTGTTACTAAGCTGACATTATATTTTTCAAAAGCCTTCATCGCTTGAAAAAAATTAGCTTCACTGTGACCATAAGAAACATATACTCCATTATCTTGAAGAAATTTAGTCATCTCTCCATCTTTATCGCGCAAGGGACAAAGCGTCCAAAGCTTTATTAAACCTGGATATTCGTGCTTTAGTCGACCAGCCTTTAAAAAATCAAACTCCGTTGCATATAACTTCGGGTGAATACCTAAACGGCTTATGAGTCCACCCTCTATATGCACTCCAGCAATATGAGCCCTTTCATCAGCCCTCGCCTCGTCTAAAGAATTATCAAAGCGCTTTTTGTAAGCATTTATATTACTTATCGCAAAAGCGATATTGTCATAGGAATTAGTAATTAATGTTGCGAGTATCTGCTTAACCCCTTTTTTGAAGAGATATTTGCACATTTTTTTTATTTCTAAATGCCTAGGACCTTCCCAGAAATTACAGTGAAACTCCCCTTCTACAGTCAAACCATTTACTTGTAAGTCGATCATTACTTACAGCATATACCCTAAGAGAGCGCGGCACAACTCCATTCTCTGCGTTTTCGTTGTCCTAAAGTTTTCTGCAATGGTACGTACAAGTAAGCAAAGATACATTATCACGACTTATAGTAATTGCTCACCCCCCATCTCCTAGTCAAAAAATAAAAATTCCATAAAATTACGAGTACAGAAAGGGAATTACAAGAACAAAAACGGAAAACCCTGACAAGATTGTCGAATGTAAGCCTGAAAGCTGTTCCAGATACGGCACTTCACTTGAAAACATTGCAGGAAAAATTAAAAATACAGGGCACTGTCCAGAAGATATTAAATCACAGGTGCAGTTCGGGAAGAATATTAGAGCGATAACAATATATCTCAATACCTATCATTGCATACTTTTTACTTGCTTACTTTCCTGTACCATGATGCCCCCTCTGATAATAACGGCTTAGAGCGAGTCATTCGCTTAGCTAAAATTCATAAGAAAATTTCAAATGGAAAGCTAGATCCAAATAAATCTTTTTTAGAAAACTTGTGGGATAGTATTTTACCTTAGAACTGAATTTAAAAAATCAGGAAGGCTAGATAATCTTGATATAAAGTTTTCATCAATAGGTTTACCAATAAAAGATTTATCAAAAAACTGCAACATTCCCCTATGCTGAGGTTGTTTTATTTCATCGTAAAAATTGATCGTAGCAAAACAAACTTTAGGAACTATGCTTTGCTGATAATTCAAATTATATTTTTCTCTTACTAGATTCTCACTGCTAGCAATCTCCATCAAGAGTTTCCACCTATAGGTTTGACCAGCTCGCTCTCTTAAAGATGTTTTTAAAGAAACAATGACAAAGTTATTTACATTGTTTGAGTTATCTAAAGTATAGAAAAATAAATCAGCATCAGGTTTTTGTATATCACCAGCTACATTAATAGTCATTAGCCCTTCTAAATTTTTCGCAGATTTTGACTTTCTTTTAGAAGTTACTAAAACTTTGGAGTAAATAATACCCTGCTCTTTTAGCTTATAAAAACAATACGTTATTGAATATTCAAATATTTTCCCGACAATAGATTTGCTAGCTTGACTTGTATCTTTAATCAAACCCTCTTCTTTTCTTGCTTTTAATAACTTTTGAACATCTACGTTTGAAGAAGTTATAATTTCGTGCAAATTATCTAAAGCTTTTTTATAATCACTAAAAGCTTCAATCCTGCTAAGAACTGGAACCATGTAATAGGACTCTAGAATTTTTTCTACATCGCTTAATTCTTCTGCTGATAATTTATAAGACACTCAGAAATATTAAGCAGCTAAGGGGATTAAGTCAAGCTGTTTATATTTCGGTATTTCAATATCTGCTTTGAGGCTATCGAGTAAACATTTTGCGACATACCTTACAACTGGGACTACGACAGAGTTACCAAACTGCTTGTACGCTCTTGTATTACTGCATACTATTTTATAATCATCGGGAAAGCCCATGATTCTTGCACATTCTCTCGGGGTCAATCTTCTAGGGTTTTTGCCTTCTTGAGGTATTAATATTTCGGAACCATCTTTGTGATATCTGGCAGACAGGGTTCTTGACACACCATTTAAATCTACTAATCCAAATCCAAATCCATGCCCTTTAAGTCGATGTTTTTCTGCATGATTCTGTAAGTATTGCCACAAATGATCTGTGAGTGTATATTTTTCTTCTACTTGTTTTTCAAGAATGGAAGCAATGCTCAAAGTTTTAGAATAATCCAAGTCTTGAAATTTAAAATAAATTGGCTTTTTAAATCCAACTATAAAGATCCTTTGTCTTTTCTGAGGAACAAAACATGATGAGTCAATTACTTTATGATAGATAGTGTAATTTAAATCATTCACCAAAATATCAGTAATAGTTTTAAAAGTATTACCCTTATCGTGACTGACTAGATTTTTCACATTTTCTAAAATAAAAGCCTTCGGCTGCTTATCATTAATAATTCTAGCTACCTCAAAGAATAGGTTTCCCTGGGTTTTATGTGCAAAGCCATGAGCATAGCCTAAGGAATTCATTTTACTAACACCAGCCAAACTAAAAGGTTGGCAAGGAAAACCTGCACATAGGATATCGTGGTCTGGTATATTTTCACTTTTTATTTGGGTAATATCGCCATTAGGTAAATCACCAAAGTTCGCTTGGTAAGTCTGTTGTGCAAAATTATCCCACTCTGAGCTAAATACACACTCTCCACCTAAACTCTCAACGGCAAGCCTAAAGCCACCAATGCCAGCAAATAAATCGATAAATTTCAGTACCATAATTTCCCTTACGCAACTTTATTTAATAACACGTTGCAAATAGTCTCTGTCGCTTTATGGTAATTGTACCTAAAGAACTAAAAGAATTGAAAGCAAAAGTTGCCGCATTAAGCAAAGTTAACGCGGCTAAGAAGGCACTGTTGCTCAATCCCAACAAGTAAATATTGATAAGTATTTGCATTAAGAATCTTTGCAGGAGTAGGTTCTGATGATAAAATAGTTAAAGATATGTTTGCCGTGAAGTCATTTTACAAATCTAAAAAAATATGAGATTATATTATGCTGATGGAGATCTCTTTCTAAAGAGGGAATCAAGGAGATAAATTAATGAAAAAAATTACCAATTTATTATTCGCTTCCTTGCTTGTAGTAGCAGGTAGCACTAGTGCCTTCGCAGCAGATGCCGCTAAAAATGCCGATAGTGAAAATTTTTTAAGGCCGATTAATGTACAAAACGCATACATTGATACAGATAAGAAATGGGAAACTCGTGTAAATTTTGATTGGGCTAGACGTAGCCAAGGTTTAGGTGGAGCTAGACTTAGACAGAATTCTTTTAATCTACCTAGAGTTGAGGTTAGGAGAAGTTTTGACACTCCTATCCCTACAAGAATAGGCTTAAGCCAATCATTAAACGCAGGTGTTAATGGTTTATCTGGTACTTATGATAATGGTTCTTTTGGTTTTGGTAACTTAGGTATCACTTTAGAAGCAGCTTTAGTAAATAAAAAAGAATTCGCTTCTACGCTTTACTTTAATCAACAAATTCCTTTTGCTCACAGCACAAGCTTAAATAATGCTCTGTGGAGATCAACTAATGGTACTGATGCTTACAGCTTCCAAACTGGCTTACAGACACAATTTGATCTTTTCACTGAAAACCTAAAAGTATATTCTGATTTAGGTTACAGATATGATGACTTCGATAAAGACGTCGTAGGGCATTCTTTTGTTTACTCTACAGAAGCTGTTCTTGATACCAATACTCCAGTTAACCTTTCTCTTGGCATGCTTGGTATGACTACTTATGATAGTAAAACCCTTTCTAGCAGAGGTGCTTATTTAGGTGGTACGGATATAAGACTAGTACCCGGTCTTATTATCCCTATTGGCGAAGATAAGAATACACAGTTCAGACTTGGTTTCCCTATCGGTGTAACTAACGATGCTGCTGATTTTGGTGTGCAAGCCAGCTTATTTGCTGCTCTTTAAGAGACCACTGCACAACTCCAATTTCTGCGTTTTCGTCGTCCTCATGATCCTCATGTACCCCTAGTACACTGCGGTCATTCCTCCTCCTCAGCCTTGAACTTGCTCGTTGTGCAGTAGTCTCTAAAGCCTCGCTAATTTTAGCGAGGCTTTTTAATTCATATTTCTCTAGCGAACTTTAGCGAATTCCTTAAAATATTCTTTGTTGTTTAAAGCAAAATCCATAACATTTTTAGGGAAGCTTGTCATATGTGCGTACTGTAAAACCTGCATGGCAACTAACTTAACACGTTCTTCATAAGAAGGAACCTTCTGAGGATCAAGAATAGGTGGTTTAATATGGGCTGTATCGGTAGCCGCATATTCATAAGAAAGACTGATTCGTGGCTCGCCACCTGGTCTATAGGCAGCCCTTGCACCCCAATGATAGACTTCATGATTCCAAATATAAACATCACCAGGTGAAGCTAACAAAGCCCTAATATCCTGAAAATCAAAATTTACAATATCTTCTTTCTCAGTATTGTAATGT
>JBJTTW010000171.1:0-638 GCA_046080385.1 bacterium | reverse complement strand
GAGACCTTGGATCCAATTCCCTGAAACTCTCTATACTTACAATACTACTATCCATGAATCTATTTCCTCATGAATAACTCTCCTTGAATAGCTTTTATTTACTTGCTTTATTTTTACTTAATTATTAGTGGATTTGCCGTGGAGAAGAGCCTATTTTTAATTTCTTTAATGGTTAGTAACGATGGTGGAATTCCTCTTTTAGCTTCTGCTATTCCTAGAGATAGTTCTGATAAAACGCATTTCAGGAAAGTCATTACTAAATTAAAAAATGAGATAAAAGATTCTACAGAAGATATTTATCATGTAGCAGATTCTGCACTTTACACTAAAGAAACATTAATAGAACTAGCCTCAAGCCCAATGAAGTTCATAACAAGAGTGCCATATGCATTAAAAGCCTCAAGGGAAGCTTTTTTAAAGAATTTAAACTTTACAGAAATTGATGAAAACTATTCTTATACCAAAATACCATTTTAATCTGAAAAAGACTTTTATATGTCCCTTGCGCAGTCCTAGTTTCGGACTGCTTGGACTCAAAAGAACTTTCCAGAATGGTATTACTGTGAGCTTGAAAATGATTATGCAGGAGTAAAACAGCGTTGGATTCTTGTTTTATCAGAGCATGCAAAAAAGAAAGA
>JBJTTW010000170.1:0-892 GCA_046080385.1 bacterium | reverse complement strand
TTCCAGTTTTATCATCATAAATTTTCTTCCCCTGAATGTCGAAGAAAGGTAAATAAAGAGCTGATTCTATGTATTTTTCTTGCAGTAAAGATTCTTTTCCGTCTGGTGCTAGTGCTTTAAAACCTTTATCTAAAATGGTTTCAAGGTTTATGCTTTCAGCTTCAGAGGAATATATCAAGTCCTCTGGAATAGCTGAGCTTTTGAGTTTATTTAAGTGTTTATCATTTAGCATTAATTATGTCCTTTTATTTTAAATTTTTTAAATCTCGTTCGATGTCGTGCAGCCACCTAGAAACTTCTTTAATAGTTGCTCTATGAGTGGGTCTAAGCCTGTTTGAAAACATCTTCACTAGTCTAAGAAAATTCTCTAGTAGATTTTTGATTCTGCCTCTACTCTCTTTTACCAATGGGAAAGCTTCACAGAGAAGAGGAATATTAAGCCAGATCTCTTTTAGTTGCGGTGCCAGATAGAGTCTCGTCTGATTGCTGATTGAATCGTTTACTAGGCTTAGATGCTGTAAATGATTAGATGTTTTAGCTTCCAAGTCTTCTAATGTCTTTATTGCTGCGGGGGTATCAAAGAGCTGATACTGGTCTCTCGGTGCGAAATTAAAAATTTCAAATATGTTCATAATGGATTTCCTTTTGTTTGTGCCTTTAAGTAAATTAGTTTTTCAGAAAGCTTGAGTAAATTCCTTGCTTTGCTCTCTGCCACTGAGCTAGACAAGCGAATGCCAAACTCAGTTTCAAATATATCTGCGTATTCTTGGACGCAGTCTTTAGGTAAGAACATTTTAGTTTTCTCCTTTTAATTGTTCTAAATTTAGTTCTCTTGCTTCCTTGAGAATTAAATATCGCAATGCTGAACATCTCGGTCTCCGAGACAGTGCAG
>JBJTTW010000169.1:0-2043 GCA_046080385.1 bacterium | reverse complement strand
CTTTTATTCTTAAAAATAGCTTCTAAAGTCGATACCAGAAGCGACTTCCCGAAACGGCGTGGACGACTCAGAAAATACGCCCCAAAACCTGGTTTCAGTAATTCATAAATATGCCTAGTTTTATCTACATAAACGGCACCTTCTGTAATCAACTGTTCAAATGACTGTATGCTTAATGGCAGTTTTTTTTGTTCTGAGAACATAGTTTCTAATTATACTCTTTAAAAATTAGATGACGAACACCTACTCGTCCATGATAGATCTTCTATCGCTAATATAAAAAATACAGTATTTTTCACATTAGCAGGGTAAAATATCCATATGCTGGAAAGATGCTTTAATTTCAATATTAAAAAATCACATAGCATTTTCCTCTTTGGTCCTAGAGCTTGTGGCAAAAGTTACTGGTTAGCCCATAATTTAAAAGATGTCACGTATATAGATTTACTGGATACTAGAGTGAGAATGGATCTGGAAGCTGATCCTAGTCGTTTATCTACTTATTTAAATAAAGCAGTTAAAACTTGGGTCATTATTGATGAAATTCAGAAAATACCAGAATTATTAAACATAGTTCACCAACTTATTGAGAAAGAAGGTAGGCGCTTTATTTTAACTGGTTCTAGTGCAAGAAAAATTAGAAGAAGTGGAGCTAACCTTCTTGCGGGCAGAGCCTTAAGTTATAGAATGTACCCACTGACAGCCTTTGAGCTTGGAGTAAATTTTAAGATAGAAAAATCCTTGTTATATGGAAATCTACCATCTCTATATGATAAACAGGACCTAGATTATGACAAGTATCTCTATACTTACGTGAACACCTATTTAAAAGAAGAGGTTATGTTTGAAGGTCTGACTCGCAATCTAGGAGCTTTTTCTCGCTTCTTAGAAACAGCAAGCTTCTCTCAAGGCAGTAGTTTAAACATGAGTGAAGTCGCTCGGGAAGCTGCTATTAAAGTAAATACTATTATATCCTATTTTGATCTTTTAGAAGATATGCTAATCGCTTACAGAATTCCAGTTTTTACTAAAAGAGCGAAGCGAAGATTAGTATCCCATCCTAAGTTTTATTTTTTTGATGCAGGTGTCTATCAGCATCTCAGACCTAAAAGTATTTTAGACAGCCAGAGTGAAATCGCTGGAGCAGCTTTAGAGACGCTTATTCTGCAAGATTTAATTGCTATTAATGATTATAAAGATTTGAAATATAAGATTTATTATTGGCGCACTGTAAGTGGCTCAGAGGTAGATTTTATTTTACTTGGTTCTAAAAAATTATTAGCGATAGAAGTAAAACATTCGAAAAGAGCTACAGAAAAGGATCTTAAAGGTTTAAAAGCATTTAAACAAGACTATCCTGAAGCAGATCTTTTACTTGTATATTTAGGACAAGAGAATCTTAAAATTAATGACGTTCAAGTAATTCCAGCGACAGATTTTTTACTGAAGCTTCCAGATTATCTATTTTAGCTGCCCCGTTAACTCCAAATTATCCGAATAATTAGAAGCACTACTCCAAATTATCGTGGTACATTAACCTATATCATTAGATGAAGTTCATCTTTCCAAAATCTTTGGGATAGCGTTGTTTAACCCCTCCAGCCAAGGATAAACCATCACACCATTAGCAAGCTTTCGCTTACAGTCATCATTAGAAAAGCAAAATGCTTCAGAACCCAAGCTAGAAGCTGCATTAAAATCTTCACTAAGTTTAGCTAATGTATAATTGTACGCCATTTTCGGAGTCATGCCTACTTTGACTTAATGCCATTCTGGAAAACCATTTAACCTGAATAAGGGTTGATGCTCAAAAGACTGTATACCTATTGGCAGTTTTTTCGTCCTGAGTGCATAGTTTCTAATTATACTCCTCCACTAAATACTCACTAATATTACGTTCTGCACTACTAAAACTAATTCCCACTAAATGTATCTTTTTAATTCCAAGCCTATCATCCAGACTGGTTTTCAGCGATGATGGAACAACTGAAATGTTTTCATATTTTTCATAGTATTTCTTAGTCTTAATCTGATCTAAAGCTA
>JBJTTW010000168.1:0-3518 GCA_046080385.1 bacterium | reverse complement strand
GCTCTTACTTACCTTAAACAAGAAACTACCTTCAAAAAAGGTATTAAAATTAAACAGAAAAGAGCTGCTCTCTCCACTGATTACCTTGAAGACATCTTGCAACTTAATATTTAATTCATCTTTCGTGGATTTGCCGTGCTTAGATATGAAAATTTTGTAAATCTATGATACTCTTATAAAAGTAAGGGTAAGTTGCAATGAATAACGCAGAAAATGGAGTTGAGCAGTGGTCTATGTTAGACGATTTGGGGATAAAGTCTGTACAGATTGGAGATCAAGGCTTTCCTTTGTCCTTAGCTAGAATTACCGATGCTCCTAAGAAGCTTTATTATATTGGCGATATTGCATTGCTTAACGAAGCTAATAATATTGCTATAGTTGGGGCGCGTAAGGCTGATCTTTATGCTAAGCATTTTACGAATTCTTTAGTGAAATCACTTTCATCCTACCCAGCAGTTATAGTTAGTGGTGGTGCTAATGGGATTGATATGTCAGCACATGTGGCGGCGTTAGAGAATTCGATGCCGACTATTATTGTTCTAGGTACTGGCATATTAGCTTCTCAGTTTGATCTGAATTCTTTTTTTATTAAAAAACTCAGAGAGACGAAAGGATCTTTGATTATTAGTGAATTTGAGCCTTTTGCACCAGCTCAGCGTTGGACTTTTGCTTACCGTAATCGCCTAATAGCCGCTCTTTCTAGATCTACAGTGCTTATTCAAGCTGCTAAAGAAAGTGGCTCTTTAATTACGGCTAAGTATGCCCTGAAATATAGAAAGAATCTCTTTGCTTTTTCAGCTCAAGGATTGAATTCTAATTTTGCCGGGAATCATGAATTATTAAATTCAGGGAAGGCTAAATTTTTAAATTCAGCAGAGGATATTATTTTTCAGCAGTTCCCCTCTTCTATGGGGGGTACTGCTAATGGCATTTGTGCAGAGCGTGTAAGCTCAAGTTTTAAACATTATCAAGATGCTCTTATTGAAAACGCAGGAATTGGAGTTTGGCAACAGTGCCAAGAGGAAGTTGTGAAAATTCCTCCTGGATTGGAAGTAAATAAAGAACCTTCTAATAAAATACTCGCTGATACTTTACTAACTCTGATAGAGTCTGGAATTCATAGTTTTGAACATTTAAAAATAAAAGCTAAAATAAACCCCACCACTCTTTCGATGCTCTTATCTTTGCTAGAGGTGAAAGGAAAAATAGGCAGGGCTATTAATGGAGAGTTCTTTAGGATTGCTGGCTGAAGGCTTTATTGAAGATTTCATTATATACATCAGAGCCACTGTTAGATTTAAGGTTGCAGTTTATAGGAGCGAAAATAAAAACACCAGAACCGACTCTTTCATAAGAACCGTCCATCGCTACGGCAGCACCACTTACGAAGTCTATTACCCTTTGGGAGCTTTCGTTATCTAGGTACTGAAGATTTACGATGACAGTATTGCGTGATTTTAAATTTTTCACTATTTCCATGCTATCTTCGAAGCTTCTTGGTTCTATAACTAATATGTTCATGGATTTAGATTTTGTTGTAACAGCTTCTAGATGATTAGTGTTAGTATTTTTACTTCCAAATATAACATCCATTGACCCACTCTCCGATGATTTTCTGTCTAATTCTTTTAATTTAGCTTCTACTTCACGACTAGGAGCTGGTATCTGAGAATCTTTTACTGCAAATAAACTATCAAAACCATCATCTAGTGAATCTGACTTGGGACCTAACCATAACCTATTTATATTGAACATAATTTATTTCACTCCTTACTTTAACCAAACAGCGCTTTTCCGATTCTAATCATTGTTGAACCGCGCTGAATAGCAGCACAATAATCACTAGACATTCCTATAGATAAGTCAAATTCTGCATCTGGTCTTTGATTTTGTAAAAGACTAAGAAGATTTCGCATTATTTTAAAATTTTCATCTAATGTTGATTCTGAACTCTGATGGGCATTCATTGCCATCAATCCACGAATTTCAATATTTTTAAAACTAAGTAACTTGTTTAATTCATCAGTGAAACTAGATGAAGTGAACCCCTTTTTGTTAGTTTCATTTGATATATTAATTTGAATTAACACGGCTTGTCTTATACCGAGTGAAGCAGAGTGATCGTCAATACTTTTTAAAAGTTCTAGTGAATTTACAGATTGTATGAGCCTAAAATTGCCGACGGCTTTCTTCACTTTATTCTTTTGTAAAGTGCCAACAAGATGCCATTCAACATCATTATTAAAATTATTACTGATTCTGTTTATTCTATCTAAAGCAGAAACCACGTAGCTCTCCCCGAAAATTCTAATACCTTCTGAGTAAGCTTCGATGACTTGTTCGTCACTGGCATATTTACTAACTGCAACAAGCTTCACCTTATCTTGTCTAGCAAAATTATCAATATCTGTGTTTATTGCTTTTAGTTTTTCTTTTAAGCTCATTTCTAAAGGATTTTTAAGTGTTTTTGGGCCGAAACTCGGCCATGCTTATAGAATCCTATCAATCTGCTATTCTGTCAAGAGTTGATTTTAAAAAGGGCGTGTAGCTGAATGCACAAGATACAAGGCTGAGGAGGACGAATGACCGCAGTACATTAGGTGTGCATGAGGATCATGAGGCGGGCGAAAACGCAGGAATTGGAGTTCGGCAATAGTGCCAAAATAAAATAGCCCCGCTGAGGAGACAGCGGGGCTAACGCACATTGCATACGACTAGTACTATGCAAAATTTATAAAATTGATGCCCGAATATATTCGGGTACTGAGTGACCTAGTTTGATTAGTTACAGTTAAGTTACGTTACGAAAATTAAATGTGACTCCTATTCTATGGCAGTAAATCTAGTAGCCGTTCCGGTTGAGCATTGGCTTGTGAAAGCATTGCTACTCCAGATCTTTGCAGTATTTGTTGTTTAGCGAGAGAGCTGCTCTCTAGTGCCATATCCGCATCAATTATTCTAGATTGAGAAGCCTCAAGATTTACGATTGATGTGTCTTGAGAGCCAATTTTACTCTCCATACTTCCCTGAATAGCACCTAAGTGTGATCTCATGCGGGAAAGATTGTCGATCATTTTGGTTATGTCATCCAAATTGCCATGTGCTTGTGCAGTATTTGCATATGAATTAATAGTAGCTCCAGTTACTCTGAGGCGACTTAAAGTGAAACCTGGAGTACTAGCATTTTCTACTAATTGTCCGCCATCATGCAGAAAATATTTGATGATTTCAAGTGCTTTATTAGTTACCACGCTTGCTGCTGGTGCAGTGACTGTTCTACTACCAGCTACTGCTCTATTACTATCGTAAGCATCTCGTAATAATTCATCCATTGTATTAGCTTCATTGGTTCCAGCATTTAGAAATGTTGCGAGCCATCCATCGAGAGCTACACTGCTTGCACCTTGAGCCGTTAATTCAGTCCTTATGTCACCTATTACCTTGGTAACATAATCGAAACTCGCTGTTCCAGCTAGCACTTCTGCTGCTGCTGAATCTTGAGTTGCGGTAAGTGGAGT
>JBJTTW010000167.1:0-4847 GCA_046080385.1 bacterium | reverse complement strand
CTTTGAATGGAAATCTAATTGAAGAGACTCGTTACTAAACATATCTTCTTATATCCTATCATTAAAACCTAGTCCCGAAAAGGCTCTTGATCTGAATACTTGTCGGTATTTACTTGTTGGGATTGGCAACAGTCCCATAAGATCTTAATATAATTTAAATCAGTCACAGACTCAACATCATCGAGTATATACTTCAAAATCCATAGACCCAAGGGCTGGGAACTAGCAGCCAAAGCCATGAGCATCAGCGGATCCATAAAAAAACCAAATCTATGATTATGCCTAAATCTCTGCCTAAGCCGCTTTTCTTTCTACTGCTTGGCTTCTCCTGTACTATGTTTAAAATTCTCTTCTGCCATATTCACTAATCATGATGCTTTCAAGCAGAAAATTTAAGGGGTCATTTTTCCAATGAAATAAAAAAACATTCCCGCTAAACCAAAGATAAAACTCACTAAAGATAAGGTGAATTTAAAATAATTCATTGCCTTAAAGTCTTCAATTTCCTTCCACCATGAAATCCAATCATGATAGTTTTATAGAAAATTTATAAGGGGTCAAAAGTCCTCAGAAATTTAAAATCGTAAGTAAATAAAAGCGTAGGAATTAATCCTGGTCAATCTTTTCTCTCTCTTGGCGAGAGTCAAACCAGATGTACCAGAATACGAAGCCTAATATAAACAGCGGCACAGTAAATGTAATAACATACATTAAGATCATTTATAAGACTCCTTTTTATGTGAATACCATAACCAAGAAAAAAGTATAACCCACGCTATCACAAAAAAAATTAAGGAGATAATCAATTTATTTATATCTTCCTGATTAAAAAATTTAATTTCATTAAGTAAAAATCTTAAAATCCACTGACCCATTGGCTGACAAAGAGCCGTGAAAATTATCAACATCAAAGTATCTATGAAACCAATTCTAAAAGCAGACTTTCCCTCTATTTTCTTTCCGTCACTACTTCGAGTAACCAAATATTTTTCACCCATGAAATCTAATCATGATATTTTTATAGAAAATTTTTAAGGGGTCAAAAGTCCTCAGAAACTACTTCAGCACTAAAGTCAAAACATTCTGCTCATTATCAGCTAAACTAGCATTTATCTCATCATCAAAAACAATTCCGAGATTATCTAAATAAGCTGGTGAGCGCTTTAGCTTAATCTGTACCTTAGCAGCATCATCAGCTAAAGTTAAAAACTCCTCCCCTAAAGGCTTACCATCTTCACTGATGGTCTTAGCCGTTAAAATACGGTTAAATAAAGCATTATCAGAGACTGTAATATCTGAGCGAGTATTTTTGTCTAAAATATCAGAGACTTCTGCTAATCTAAAAACCTTTCCAGCACTAAGTTCAGCACCAGAATTATCTAAAAACCGCATCTCTAGAACTAAAGAGTCTACCGATCTTGGCAAAGTATTAGAGTATTTAAAGCTTAGAAGCAATGACTGAAATATTTCATTCTTCTTAACCCTGTTTCTAAACTTAGCTTTAGCTTCTTTAACTTTAATAAATCTTGGGGAATCTAGAAGGCTTAAGCTCACTGTTTTCTTTAAAGTGCCGCTAATGTTGACATCTAAACCATTACTATCCTTCGTAATCACATTAAATGGTAATTCTAAAGTCCTCGCCACATTTTTCTGATATATCTCTCGCTTAGAGATTAAAGCATTACGCTCTCTATCTAATGTCATATTCACAGTAAAATTTAAATTTCCAGAATTTACAGAGGCCTCACTTGCAGAAGATTTCGCATCGAAAAGAAAAATACCCTTGGCTTTAAGAGTCTTATAGCTAAAACCCGCCTGAGTAAAATCTATTTTCCTAATATCATCTGTAAGATTTAAAGCATTTGAAACCTTGGCTGTAACAGGAATAGTATCTTTAGTGATTAAACTAAAGCGTAGTGGATCTGAATCTAAAACTGGTAAAAAAATAAGTGAATTTACAGAAGACTGAATATCACTAGCTTCTACAGGAATACCATCTATATCTAAATCCCAGCGATCATCTTTAATTGCCCCCTCTGGTATAACAGCATTTGAGCTATTAGAGTTTAAAAAATTCGTCATATCAATCTTAAACTGTAACTGCTGAATATCTTTCACCGTAAGCTCACTAGTCTCTAAAACAGTTAAATTCTTGCCTAAAGCCGTACTAGCAGTAGTATCTACAGTAGGTGTAAAACTTAGCTCATCAGTAATCTCAGTTCTAACCGAGTCTTTCAGTCTAAAAACCTTTAAAGCCTTAACTAGTGGTGCTTTCGTCGGATCAAAAAGATCTTTTTCCACACCTGGAATTAAATCAGAATCATGATAAATATTAATCAGAAAAGTCTTAGGCGTAGTAGAAACCTGTCCACTAGCTACTTCACTCATATCTTTGACTTTAATCACTACTAACTGTTTTTTATTAGCGAGCTTAGTATTAAATTTTTCAGTAGCTATTTCTTCTGGAGTTTTACCATTATTATCAGAACCACCTGAATTAGAATCAGTACCAGAGAGTTTAAAAGTAAAATCCTGAGAGACTAAAGCATTAGTCCTAGCCTCGGTTAAATAGTAATTTACTATGCCTTTAGCCAGTGCATTAGAAGCGATCTGGACGTCCTTTAACTTAATCGTCACATCAGCTAAATTGGAATCAGCTTCGCTAATTTGAATATCGAAATCTTCATCTACTCCTGAACTTGACGTATCGGTAAAGGTCAAATCGCCGATTTTGACATCTAAACGAGATCTAGCAAAGCCACTCTTGGACCTTAATTTAAAGGTTAAAGTTAAATCGAAGGTCTTATCAAAACTAGTAAAACCTGTTTCCTTGGCTTTTAATGAACTGATAGTATAACGAGAGTCTAAGGCAGAGACTTGATTTTGACAAGAAAAAAAGCTTATCAAAAAGATAAAATGAGAAAAGATCAAGCTAAGTAAAAGTAACTTAGACTTAAACTGTAATTTTTTTTGCACGGAAAAGAGCATATTGATACTCTAATCTTAAACCCAGATTCAGGGTTATTTATAAACATACTTAAGGGTGAAATAATTCTACTTAATTTTTTACTAGCACTACTTTAATGATGCCAGTAAATCACCAGTTAGAACCCACTGTTTATCGCCACGATTCCGCAGCTTAGCATTTGATAAAATACCTGAAAGCTGAGTCCATCCCTCATAGCTAAGTAAATTCTCCTCTGCTTTAAAAGATACATTAACGCCTGTAATATTAACTATCTCGACTTGAAAACCTTGCTGTAAACCAGCTGGAACTATTACGGTTATATCAGACTTTGAATTAATCTCTAGTATATAACCAGACTCTTCACCAGTAAGAACGTAATCAGCAGTTACATTTATGACTTTAGCTAGATTATCATTAAGTTGTTTAGGAGATACTGAATTAAGTGAATCTAAATTACATTCATTAAAATTCTCTGATGTACAGACTACTCTAGGGCTTTCATCCTTAGCACCTACATTATCAGTGTTGTTAGGGGAAAAGCCACTATTAGTCTCGGTTACAGTTCCAGTAAAATTATATAAACCTTGATAAATCGTAAGCAGTGTGCCATCTGCTTTATGCACAGCGAAATGTAATTCCTTCTGCCCAAGAAACGGTTCTATCTTTACAGTGAAAGGAAGTGTTTTCAGCTTTCATGCATTATTTGGTAAAGCAACATCAGAAGTCGCAAAAATCTTTTTATTACCAGCTCCATCTACTTCATAAACTATGACTTTAAAAGAATTAGTATAGTTATTACTAACTAAAAGACTCTTTGGATCTAAAGCTAAACTCAAACAGGAGTTACGCGAAACACCCAGAGTCTTACGTATGTAAGCTGGCCATTTTAGAATAAGTGTAGTAAAAAATAGGATATGTGTCCTAAGAAAGTACAGATTGAATTATTTACAAATTTTCTAATAGCAACTCAGAAGCAGTATAGCTGCACTGAGCTGGAGAATGTGTCGCCAATTGAGTTATCACATGATGCGGTAAATAGATTTTTAAATAGCAGTAATTTTGAAGCAGAAATGCTGTGGGATGAGGTATCTGAATATATCTCAAAAGATGATGGTTACTTGATTTTCGATGATACTTAATTGAAAAACCTTATGCAAAGAAGATAGAACTTAATAAATGGCAATGGAGCGGAAAACACCACAGTGTAAGACAGGGCATCGGATTGACTAACTGTGTATGGCTGAATGAGGAAGGATTATCATTGCCAATCAACTACAGAGTCTACAACAGGTCGGAAGATGGTATGACTAAAAACGACCATTTTTTTGACATGAATTTGGTCCTGTATTAATCATGAAAAGCACAGTAAAAGGAGAAAAAGAAAAATATTCCATTACAAATGATCTTTCCTTAATAGATTGGGAAGATTTTTTAAATACTGGTAAAAAAAGATGGGCTGTAGAAGACATGCACAGAGGATTAAAGCAACTTTGCGGGCTTGAAAAATCCTATACGAGAAAAGCTAGAGCTCAAAAAAATCATATATTCTGCTCCATGGGAGCTTTTGTTCTTCTGAAAATCGCTCAAACGAAATTAAATATCTCTATCTATCAGCAAAAATGGGGTATCGTTAGAAATTCGGTCAGACATTTCCTTGCTATTCGTTGTTTCGCGTAACTCCTGACGAGCTTCCTAGAATCTAGCCTGAAGTTAAATTAAGAAAAAGAAGCTCATTGTATAAAGGTTTCAATAACAAAAAGTAACCTAAAACAATGAGCAAGTATAACCATATCACAGAGGCAATGCGTCAGAAGATAGAGGCGATGTTAATTTTCATGCCGATACAGAAGAATATCGCGAGGGCAGTAGGAATAAGCGA
>JBJTTW010000166.1:0-27705 GCA_046080385.1 bacterium | reverse complement strand
AGTCGCCTATATCATAGATAATGACAGGCTTTTAAAACAAATTGTCAATCTTAAACCCGCCGCCAAAACTCTTGTCGGTATTCTACAACTCCATTTGAAACGTTTTTATGATTTGGCACCCGTAGGGTGCGGAATGTGAGCTTAATACCAAAATACCATTTTAATCTGAAAAAGACTTTTATATGTCCCTTGCGCAGTCCTAGTTTCGGACTGCTTGGACTCAAAAGAATTTTCCAGAATGGTAAGTCTTGATTTCATAGGGTAAAATATATAGGTGCTTCTAGAGTTTATTACCTTAGAGCTGATTTTGATTCCATGATTAATAAGCAACTTTACGCCAAATTAGAAGAGACTGAAGCTACTTGCGAAAGTTATCGTAAGAAGCTTTCAGATCCAGAGATATTCAAGGATCAGGCTGAATTTCAGAAATTAACTAAATCTTTAAAAAAATTAGATAAAACTACTGAAAAGTTTAGGCATTATAAGGCTTTAGAAAAGCAAGTAGAGGAAGCTAGACAGATACTGCGTGAAGAGACAGATGCAGAACTAAGAGAGATGGCTGAACTCGAAGTCACATCGGCACAGGATGAGATAGTTAAGCTGGCTAATGAATTGCAGATTTTACTTTTACCTAAAGATCCTAATGATGATAAAGATATTATCATTGAGATTAGAGCTGGTGCTGGTGGGGATGAAGCTGCCATATTCGTTGGTGATTTGTATAGAATGTATACGAAATACTGTGACAGTGTGGGTTGGAAGCATCAAATGGCTGATTTCAATGATTCTGGTCATGGTGGTTTTAAAGAAGTAGTTTTTGAAGTTCAAGGCGACGATGTCTATAGTAAATTTAAATATGAATCTGGTGTTCATCGTGTACAGAGAGTTCCAGCTACTGAATCTCAAGGGAGAGTTCATACGAGTACTGTTACAGTAGCGGTTTTAGTTCAAGTTGATGATGATATTGATATTGAGTTAAAACAAGAAGATATTTTATTAACTACCTGTAGGGCTGGTGGAGCTGGTGGACAGAATGTAAATAAAGTAGAAACTGCTGTTAGACTCGAGCATAAGCCTACTGGAATAGTGGTAGAGTGCCGTGAAGAGAGATCACAGTTACAGAATAGAGAAAAAGCCTTAAAGAGACTGAAAGCTAAACTCTATGATTTAGAAATTCAGAAACGTGAAGCTGAGCAGCGCGATTCACGTAAAAGCCAAGTCGGTACTGGTGGTAGAGAAGAGAAGATTAGAACCTATAATTATAAGGATGATAGAGTAACGGATCACCGCCTGAAAAATAACTTTGCTTTAAACCGAGTTATAGAGGGGCATTTGGGAGATATTTTTGATGCCTGTATTTCTTATGATCAGAGTGCTCAGTTAGAATCTCTCAGCACTGAATCTACAGCTGTTTAATTATATGGATAAGTCTGAAGAAGATCCTATAGATTCTAAAAATCCTGATGAGGATGAATATCCAGACTTTGAAAAGCTAGCTCAAGATTTAGAAAAGGATCTGGAAGATTTCTTTTCAATGCGTGCAATGGAAAGGTCTACTAGAGTAGATTCTGGTGAAGTGTGTAGGTCAGATAAACTGGAAGATGCGATGTCTGGCTGTTGTATGACTGGCTGCCTAGGCTGTCCTTGGGGTTATGAGTTAACGAAGTTAAACTAATGTTGATTTAATTGTTACATCATGTATCTTCATGTCACCAATAAAAACCTCACACAGCAAGGCTATCGAGGCATTTGATTGTTACGTCACGTATCTTATCATATATAGAATTTATATATGATAAGATACTCATGTATAAATTCCTGCCTTTTTTATATATGAGATATATAATCTAAATATATGACAAAAACTAAAAAAGTCAAAAGAGATGCTAGTAAACCATTTAATGATTTACCAATATTACCACCAAAGATCGAATTAGAGACAGTTGCTGTTTTAAAGCAACTCGCTAATTCAGCTTTAGCTTTAGGTGAGCTTAACGGCATGGCTAAAACTTTACCAAACCCTTTAATATTATTAAATGCTGTGATTCTTCAAGAAGCTGGAGCTAGTTCAGAGATTGAAAATATCATTACCACGCAAGATCAGTTATACCAAGCTTTGAATAGTAGTCTTACAGCTGATCCTGCAGCGAAAGAAGTTTTAGGATATCGAGAAGCTTTGCTTGGTGGTTTTAAGTTTATTAAGGAAAAGGAGTTTATTAGTGTTAATGCTATAGTCGAGATTCAAGCTTTGCTAGAAAGAAACTCTGCTGGTCTAAGAAAGTTACCTGGAACTACTGTGACCAATACAACTACTGGAAAGGTGATTTATACGCCTCCAGACAATCATAGTCGAATTCTAGAGTTGATGAAAAATCTAGAGGACTACTTAAATATTGATAACGACGATATTTCACCGTTAATAAAATTAGCTGTTCAACATTATCAATTTGAAAGCATACACCCTTTCTATGATGGTAATGGTAGGACTGGAAGAATAATTAATATACTCTATTTAATTTTAAAAGGCTATCTAGATCTGCCGATCTTATATCTAAGTAGATTTATTATTGCTCACAAGGCTGACTATTACAGGCTACTACATGAGATTTGGAAAGATAATGTTTGGGAAGAGTGGATTATATTTATACTTAAAGGAATCGAAGTTACAGCTAAAGATACTCAGCAGCAGATCTTTAACATTAATGTATTATTTCGCAGATTAGAGGACAAAATTAAAAGTATAAATGCAAAAACCTATAACAAAGAGTTACTGGAATTATTGTTTGAGCAACCATATAGTAAAGTCGAATACGTGAGTAAACGACTGAATGTATCAAGATTAACTGCAACTAAATATTTACAGAATCTAGTTCAATTAGGTATTCTAGAGCTTAAGCCAGTATGGAAAGAAAATCTTTACATTAATAAAGATCTGCTGCAAATCTTGAAAGCTTGATTGCTAATTTATCAAAGTAGTATGAAAAAATTTATTTTACTTTTAGTCCTTGGGTTGTTATTTAGCTTGAAAGTACGGGCAGCGATAAGAGATACTGACAATACAGAAAATGGAGTTGTGTCTCAGTCTCATAGAGAGACCACTGCACAACGTGCAGTTTCAAGGCTGAGGAGGACGAATGACCGCAGTGTACTCCGAGTACATGAGGATCATGAGGACGACGAAAACGCAGAAAATGGAGTTGTGCAGTGGTCTCAGAGATGTTTTTTACTTAAGGAAGGAAATAAGTTTATTAAGCAGGAAGGCGACTGCAAGTCACGTCACTCACCTTGCTCGACTTTTAAAATCGCTATTAGCTTAATGGGATACAATGAGGGACTGCTTATTGATGAATTCCACCCAGAAATACCTTTTATTGAAGCTTATCCTGCTTACATTGAAGCATGGAAAAAGCCTCATAATCCTAGTCTTTGGCTGAAAAATAGTTGTGTTTGGTATTCACAGGTCTTAACGCGAAAGCTTGGGATGAAGAAATTTAAAAAATATATCAGAGAATTTAAATATGGTAATAAAGATATTTCAGGAGATAAAGGTCTGGATAACGGACTTACGGAGTCATGGCTATCTAGTTCTCTTCAGATTTCTCCAGAGGAGCAGCTTAAGTTCTTACAGAAGCTACTTGATAATAAGTTACCTGTCAGTCTTAAAGCTCATACGATGACAAGAAATATTCTTTTTATTGAAGAACTGGCGGATGGCTGGAAGCTTTATGGAAAGACGGGTAGTGGTGTGCTTCTTAACAAAGATGGAACAGAGAATCCAGACAGGCAGATAGGTTGGTTTATTGGCTGGGTAGAAAAAGCTGATCGTAAGATTGTTTTTTCATATTATATTCAAGATGATGATAAGCAAGATACTTATGCTGGCCAGAGAGCTAAGCAGGAGCTAATTGTAAATCTAATTGCCAATTTGTCAAAATACGTAAATAATATATTTAATGAAAATTAAACGTAAGGCAGAAACCATTCTTCATAAATTTGTGAAAGGCTATCCAGTAATTGCAATTACTGGCCCGCGCCAGTCTGGTAAAACTACGCTCGCTAAAATGGTTTTTCCAAATAAACCTTATGTTTCTCTTGAAGATTTAGATATTAGGAGTTTTGCTATAGAAGATCCACGTGGATTTCTAGCACAGTATCCTAAAGGAGCTATTTTAGATGAAGTACAGCGAGTGCCAGAATTATTTTCTTATTTACAGTCCATAGTAGATAAAGAGGCTAAGATGGGGATGTTTATACTGACTGGTTCACAGCATTTTGGTTTACTTTCAGCTATTACTCAAACTTTAGCTGGGCGGGTAGCTATGTTACAGTTACTCCCTTTTTCTATGCAGGAATTAAAATCTTCTCAATCTATGCCTGTCAGCATAGAAGAGCTAATGTTTAAAGGATTTTACCCACCTTTATATGACAGAGATCTAGAAGCATCAATTTGGTTAGAGAACTATATACAGACCTACTTAGAAAGGGATGTTTATCAGCTAATCAAAGTTCAAGATATGTTAAATTTTCAGAAATTTATCCGATTATTAGCGTCATATACTGGGCAGTTATTAAATTTATCAAATATCGCAAATGATTGTGGTATTAGTCATAATACTGTTAAGGCGTGGCTTTCCGTTTTGGAGGCTAGTTATATTATTCATTTATTAAGACCACATCATAAAAATTTTAATAAGCGTATGATTAAATCTCCTAAGCTCTACTTTTATGATACTGGTCTTGCTACTAGGTTACTGGGTATACAAAATTCAAATCAGCTAACAAATAGTATTCACAGAGGGGCTTTATTTGAAACCCTTATAGTGAGTGATTTTATCAAGCAGAGTTTTAACAAGGGCTTAGGTTCTAATTTATATTTTTGGCGTGACCAAACTGGTAATGAAGTTGATTTACTTTTGGACTACGGTGATCACATTGAACCAGTGGAGATTAAATCCTCACAGACCATAAATACCGACTTTTTTAAGGGCTTAAAACGCTGGCTGGAGCTTGCTAAGCAAGAACATAACTCAAAAGATAAAATCAAAAAAGAGACCTCTATGCTTATTTATGCTGGTGAAGAGACTTATACTCGCAGTGGAGTAAAAATTTTGAGTTGGCGGGATTTGTAGGTGACTGTGCTTACTTCTTTTCAGCTAAAGCCCACTCTTTAATCTTAGGTACTTTCGCATCTAAAAATTTCATAAAGCCACCTTTAAGAATAAATTCTTTTTTCAGTTCATCTAAATCAAATTTATAAGTTTTAGCTCCGACACTTAAAACTTGCTCTATGACATCGATTTTAACTTCAGTATCATTAGTTAAAACTTTAGCTATTTCTTGTATTTCAGTTTCACTGAGTTTAATCGGCACTACGCCATTGTTATAGCAGTTCTCTTCAAAAATTCTAGCGAAGCTTACTGCGATTACAGCATTAAAGCCTCTATCTAAAATAGACCAAACCGCATGCTCGCGTGAAGAGCCGCAGCCGAAATTTTCTAAAGTAAGAATAATCTTTGCACCCTCATGCTCAATATCATCTAGTGGATTATTCGGCAAATCTTCAAATAAAAATTTTCCTAAACCAGTTTTACTAATCCCAGTGAGGTGTCTTGCTGGAATGATTTGGTCGGTGTCTATGTTAGATTTTAGGACTTTTAGAACTTTACCTTTGATTTGCATAGGTTTATGATTTTAGCATTCTTGCTTAGGGCTGATTTTACTAGATTTAAACTATTTCATCCAAATTGGTGGAAAAATAACGAAATATCGTTAAAATAAAGAGATAATGCTCAAATCTTTTACATTATCTAATTTTCATAGTATTGGGATTGAGCCACAGACCGTATCCTTAGAGGTTTCTAAAAAAGATTGTTTAAATGAATCTTTTTCTGAAGTGGGATCGGAGAATTTTACACTTATTGCTGGGATAGTAGGAGCCAATGGCTCTGGTAAATCTAATATACTGAAAGGGCTATCATTTTTAATTTCTTGGATAAATGATTCGTATCTTTTTGATGATTGCTATCAAGGCATAGGAGTATACAGAGCCCACGCTCTACACCAGAAGAAACAGTCTTCTCTCGCAATAGAATTTTATAATGAACAAGATTTATATCGTTATAAACTCGTTTTGAATGGACCATTTATTATTAATGAAATACTAGAGAAAAAGACTAGTACAAGATTTAAAAAGATTTTTAGCTTGTTAAGGCGTGATGGAAAGCCCGATCTGAATATTTCAGCAGAACTTAATTTAAATAAAGCAGATAGAGAGCGTTTTTTAAGTCGCTGTTTAACTGTCCCAATTTTTTCTAGTCTTTTAAATACCGGATATTTACCTAAAATCCTTTTTTTTAAGCGCTCTTATTTATCTATTAACCAGTCTAGTATTAGCTCTTACTCATCTGCTGCTGAACGTCACTTAATCCAAAATCAAGATCAAGACTCGAAATTAGAGGATAAGACTATTAAACTTATGAAGAGTTTAGATATAGGGATAAGCGATCATTTTTTCCTAGACCTAAAAGATACGAATAAAAAGATGCTTTGCCTGAGGCATAAGACGCTTACTGGGGCTGAATTTGATCTATTTCTCCATGATGAATCTCACGGAACTAGAACGGTATTTAATTTATTTTTAAAAATAATTCCCGTCCTAGAAAAAGGTGGACTTATCGTGATTGATGAAATAGAGACAAATATACATCCCCACTTGATTCAGAAAATACTTTCTCTATTTATGAATAAAAAAATAAATAAATATAATGCTCAAATCCTCTTTAGTACTCATCAGGCTCTCTTGTTAAAAGAACTTACTAAAACACAGATATTTATTGTTGAAAAAAATAAAGAGGATTTAACTACTGAAATATATCGTTTAGATGAAGTAGAAGGAGTTCGTAATGATGAAAACTATGCTCAAAAATATTTAAGCGGCACTTACGGTGGTATACCCGATATAGACTGGTTAAATAGAGGGTTTTAAGCGTGGGGAAAAAGAAACGCAAACGTAAAATTACCCTCTATGCTGTCCTAGAAGGACGAAGGGAGAGATTCTTTTTTAAAATATTAGAAGAACTTTACTTAGATAAAAAGAGTATATCTATTTCTGTCAACCTTGATAAAGGCAAAGGTGGTGGCGGTGACGCAGATACGCTGATTAATGAAGCTATTCACAATAATGATCGTGATAGATGTTTTGTTTGGCTAGACGAGGATAAAGAAATTAAAAACAAAAAATCCCTTGCTCAAGTTTGGAATATATCAGAGGAAGACAGAGAAAGCTTTAATAATACCCCTTTAGCTAAACTACAAAATAATTTTAATGCAAATAATAAAAAGAGACCTACTTTAATTGTCTCTAAACCGCGATCAGTAGAATCTTTCATACTAAAAGTGCTAGGTAAAGAATTACCAAAGAATCTTAATACTCTAAAAAATGCTTTAGATGGAATTATTAAAGGTGTAGATGAATCAGGTTTTTATAAAGATCATTTAACATTGAAGATCCTTGAAGAAAAACGTAAAGAAATACCAGAGTTAGATCTTTTAATTTCAATGCTAGAGTGTGATTAAGCTACTGGTATCTTCCCCTGCATAGCAAGAATTAAATCAATAAACTCACGAGCTGCTCCCAGGCCGCCTTTACGTTCAGTAATATAGTGAATATGTTTAAATACTGAGTAATGTGAATCCGCTGGACAGGCAGCTAAACCGACTTTTTCTAAGACTGGTACATCTATACTATCATCACCAATAAAAGCGAACTCATCATAATTAAGTTCATAGCGTTTCAGTAAATCTTGAACGCAGCTTAATTTATTCTCTACACCAGTGTGAATTTCTTTAACTCCTAGATCAGTACAGCGATTAATAGTTTGCTCACTTTTACGGGCAGAGACTATAACGACAGTTAAACCAAAGTTCTGAGCGAGTTTTATGCCGTGTCCATCTAAGGCAAAGAATCTTTTTACAAATTCACCATCTTTAGCTATATAAAGGGAACCATCTGTCAGAACGCCGTCTACGTCGAAGCCGATCATTTTTATTTTCTGGGCACGTTCTTTTAGTCTTTCTGAGATGTTTTCAAACATAAATTATTCACCAAATCATATTATGGCAGATTAATTAATAGGTGACTAAAGTGCAAATTAAGCTGGGGAAAAATGACCCCTTAAAATTTTCATACTAATTTTGCAGAATCTTGTTTATGTTTGATAACAAAAGACCTGAAGAGAAGCTGATCAGCTTAGCCTTACTATTCTGTATTCTATTAATATTTACTCTATATTTATTAAACTACTCTGAACTCAGCGCCAAATCTAATCTAGGACTAAATTTACTCTCTAATCCAAGCATTCGACAAACAAAAGTAAATTCAAAACAGTTAAATATTAAACCTTGTATACTCTGGCAGCCTCCAAATGCTCGTTACGTACTTTATGAAATGAATAAATCTTCAAATCAAGAACGCGAAGAAAAGGTTTTAGAACATTTGACACAGATAGAGCTTAGGCAAAATCCTCGCTTGAAAAGAGCTTTTAAAGTTTATAATGCTGCATCTTTAAAACAGTTTTTCTATTTCATTAGTGGTTTTCTTAATAACAATGCTCAAATCAGTAATAGCAGAGGGGCTTATGAATATATTTCTAAAATTAGGCTCGAACAACTTAAATTAATAAAAGAATATCTCAGCTTTTTTTCTAGTGATTTGAATTTTAAAAATATAGACACCGTTCATGAAAAGGAAGTTATTGAGAGAATTTCGAAGAAATATGGTTTTCAAACCCTGAACTATATTAATCATCTTTATTCACGCTTCCCCTATTATTATGAAACCCAAAATAACCGCAGTACAGCAAGTCTAGATAAGGATCTTGAAGGAGAGGAGAGTGTAAGGAATGGAACGGTATACCAGCCTATACCTAAGAATCACTCTAGTGAACTCTATCTTAGCCATGGCAGAATATTATTAATTTCCTTAGACTCACTGAAAATTGGGACATTTCTAATCAGTGACGAATCTTTAGTTAAAGTATATAAATTAAACACCAGTGTTCTTGCAGTAGAAGCTCTTGGTGAGAAAGGAACTGCTGAATTAATAATTAATACAGTTCAGGGTTTAGTGCATTTTAGTCTTAATATAGGAAAATCTCATAGTGCTGATTTCAGCTTACTTGAAAGAAACAGATCATACCAATCTGAGACCAAGGAAAACACAGAAATTGGAGTTCGGCAACGGTGCTGTAAATTAAAAATTTTACCTAGCAGCACCGTATCCATAAACTCTTTAATTACTATCAAGCTTAATTCTCGAATTGAAGGACCAGTATTAGCTTCTAACTCTGCTCTTCTAGAACTTAAACACCTAGTTAACAGTCAGGATGATCAATTCCTGAGAATTTTTCTTTTAAAAATTAAAAATACTGTGGGTATCACTGATATCATCGTGCCAGCAGAGAAAGTGATTTATAAATTTACTTTAGAAGTGAACAAGGCTGCGGCTTTAAGGAGTGAGATTGATGAAATTTTTTTGGACTAAATTAAGTATAAATAAAAGCATAAAGCTTTTTGTGATGCTAGTGTTGTTCATTTTTATAAAAAATTCTGCCAAAGCTGAGATCCGTAGTGAATATATGACTACAGAACAAAGCGAAATGAATGCCCGCAATATATCGCGAGGGGATAACAGCGATCATAAGTTAACTTATTACGAAAAGCGACTATATCCTAAGCAGAATTTCAGTAATGATAGCGTATTAATGCGTATTGAGCGTTTAGAGATAGCATTATTTGGAACAATCTCAGACGAGAAACTGCTCAGTGAGAGGCTTTTAAAAATCGAATCCGAGATGGCACTTCTAGAATTAAATTCACCTGAGAGGGCTACTAAATTAGAAAATGAGCAGCGTGAAGAAAGGAGAGTCGGTGAATTAAGGCGAGAAAGGGAAACGATACGTGAAGCTAATTTAAGGCGTGAAAACAGAAGAAGAAATTACAGCATGATTAGTCCTCTTATTCAGGGAGCTTCTCAGAGATTATTAAGGATGATGTAGCACCGTGAAACGATTAATAAACTTAGAAATCATAAAATTATCTACTCCAGTTTTAATTCTAGCTACCACACTAAATTCCTTTCCTGTATTAGGTTATAGCAGTGGCAATACTACGATTATTGAGACTGGGAGAAAATCTTCATATTCACTATTAGATAGAAAATTTATTTTTGATCAAGCTGAAAATAAAGCTAATTCTCGGAGTTTAAAAAAGTCCCAAGAGCTGAAACCACAAAATTTAACTTTATTTTCGCAGCTAAACTCTAGACCTATTAAGCAAGAGGGAGCTAAAGTATCACCCCCACTAAAAGTGATTATGCAAGAGAAACGAGATTGCCTAAAAAATTCAGAAACTAGAAACGATCTATCCAAGTGGGATAAATTTAAAAAATCTAACAGCGAAATTAGCTCTACAGATGAAGCTTTAAATGTAAATGCTCGAATACTTATTAAAGAATAAGACTGTTTTTAAAAAAGCTACTAAAATGTTAATGTGCTTCAAATCGACAATAAACCACTATTCATTAATCAAATGTTTACAAGAATTGCCAAAAAATATGATTTCTTGAATAACATTATGACCTTTAATCTACATCAGATTTGGAAGAAGCAAGCTATTGAAAGTGCTTCCGTTAATATACCTTACTTAAAAAATGCTAAAGTCTTAGATCTTTGTACTGGTACTGGTGACATGGCTCAAATCTGGGCTAAAAAACCACAAGTATCTAAAGTTATAGCTATTGATTCTTGCCCTCCAATGTTAGAAGAAGCAGAAAAGCGTCAGCGAAAAATTAAAGAGCCTTGGGCTACTAAAATCACTTTTATGCCAGGTGATGCACTAGAATTGCCTTTTCCTGATGATAATTTTGATGCTATTTCTGTAGGCTTCGGTCTTAGAAATGTAGCTGATCTAAGAAGAGCTATACAGGAGATTTTCAGAGTTTTAAAACCTGGTGGTTTTATTGTTAGCTTAGATTTGGGTCATCCAGAACAGCCCTTTGTTCAAAATATTTATAAAAATTTTTTCCTGAACTTTATACCGCTCTTAGGGTCTATATTTGCTGGTGATAAATTAGCTTACCGGTATCTAGTAGATTCTTTAGAAACTTGGCCTAAACAGAAAGAACTTTCACAAATGTTCTGGGATCATGGTTTTAGCCGTAGCTATTTTAAAAATCTTATGTTTGGGACTATAGCTCTAGTAGTAGCACAGAAATAAAAGAACTGCTTATGACTTGTTTATTCAGCGACACGCCGAAAATAAAAAGCGGGAGCTTGACCCCCGCTTAATAAAAGTAAAGTCTATAGGATTTAAATCTTAATTTTGAAGAAGAAAAGAAGAAGAAAAAATACAAGAGATAAGATTTAAATTACTAAATTCCCCCTTTACTTAAAGTTTTTTTAGATAAGAGATAGTTTTATAGTCACCAGTATAATGTCCATTTAAATACTGTTCGACATCACTCTCGGCCGTAATATAATCTTGATTTTGTATATTAAAGACGTCAGTGGATTTAGCTACCCATAAATATTTGCCACGTTGGAGCTTGTTTTCCCTGACCCAGAGCAGCTTATCATTATCATTTAATTTAAAAAGCCGGTTCGCTACGAGATCCCAGTCATGCCCAAACCATTTTGGAATCAACTTACCATTGACTAAATGAAAACTAAGTTTAGAAGTACTTTTTAGACCTTCTCTGACATACTTACAGTCAGAGTCTACGACTACCGTATGCACTTCCCAAGTTCCAAATAACCTTGGATCATATGACTGAGCACTAGCAGATAATCTCACTGGAGCTAAAGCATTAAGCGAAGTTCCTGAGCTTAAAGAACTTAATAAAACTAAACCTGTGGTTAATACAACCTTTTTCATTTATCCCCCCCCGAGTAATTGACTTACAAGATTATTAATCGGCTGTTTGGGGGAAAAACTTTAATTTTAATTTATAAAATTTTATAAATTAGAAAAATCATCGTACAGCATTCTCTTTTACAAAAACTTATTATCCACTAGTTTTTTAAAATCATCTGGTAGTTCAGAAATAAGCCGTAAATTGACTCCTGTAACAGGATGTTTAAAGCTCAATTTATAAGCATGTAATAAATGCCGATCAAATATTTTTTTACATCTAAATTTTTCACCATAAACAGTATCACCTAGAATTGGATGCCCTAAATAAGCTGCATGAACCCTTAGCTGATGAGTTCTACCTGTAAAGGGTCTTAGCTTAACGTAAGAATAATCTTTATAGGCTTTTATAAGTTCTAGTTCAGTAATAGCTTGCCTGCTAGGCTTAGTGGTGTTTTTACCCTTCACTCCCCACTTTTGACTACTCTCATTTCTATCTATAAGGACCAGTTCATTATCTATGCGGGTTTTACTTTTATTTACAGGTAAGATACCATCCATAATCGCAAGATATTCTTTCTTAATCTCTTTATCAATAAACATTTCATTAAATTTAGAAGTGGTATCTTGATCTTTTGTAAAAATAATTAAACCACTAGTCCCTTTATCCAAGCGATGTACAGCATATAATTTAGGCAGCTTAAGCTGTTTTTTTAATTCTCCAAAAAGGTGAATTTGATTTTTAGAACTGGTCTCAGTGCTTGGGTAATAAGCTTCTTTGTCGTAAACTAATAGATACTCATCCTCGAAAACAATGCGGGCTTTATTAATCACTAGTGGTTTGTTGACGACATCCTTAATTTTGCGATAAGCTATCTTGTCCTTCTGTGGATTAACCTCTCGACTAGCATATCTTTCGACTTTGCCATTAACCGTACAAGCTCCCATCTCTAGACTTTTTTTAATGACGACATTCGACAGCTCAGGATATTTTTCTTTTAAATAATTTCTTAAGGAAACCATTGGGCTTAATACTTTTCTTTAGTTTTCTACATGATAAAGTATTGCTTAGGGAAGTGATGCAAAACAGAACTTTTACTTAAGAAATAATAGCAAAAGGAGATCAAACAATGGCGTTTGATGATAGAACAGTAACCATGGTACTTGATGAAACAATAATAGAATCAGATTACACATTAGGCGGAAAAACCTGCTATGACGCAGCTTCTGCATTTTTATTAAATCGAAAACAAAACCTACATGGGAAAGAAATTAATGATCAAATACTCTCCTATTTAAATACCTGCAAAAGAGAGATTCTTATGGAAATCCCTCTGAGATTAGATGATGGCAGTTTATTACCTGTCCATGCTTACAGAGTTCAGCATAATAATGCTCGCGGCCCTTTTAAAGGTGGCATAAGATATCACGAAGAAGTTAATCTACAGGAAGTTAGAGAGATGGCGAATCTAATGACTTGGAAAACGGCTCTTGTGGACGTTCCTTTTGGTGGTGCTAAGGGTGGCGTAGCGATTAACCCTAAAAAACTTTCTTTTCATGAACTAAGAAGACTTACCAAGGCTTTAGTTTCACATTTAGGTGACAATATTGGTCCCTATGTAGATATTCCAGCTCCAGACGTGAATACCAATCCACAAGTTATGGCTTGGATCTACGATGAATTTTCTAAATCTCATTCTAATAATTCCCTAGCAGTGGTCACTGGAAAACCCCTTGAAGTGGGTGGTTCACAGGGACGTTTAGAAGCTACTGGCAGAGGCGTAGCTATCTGTATGCGTGAGGCCTGCAAATATAGAGGTTATGACCCTAAAGATTTAACTGTAGCTATTCAGGGATTTGGGAATGTCGGTTATTTCAGTGCAAAAATTATTTCAGAAGAACTAGGAGCAAAGGTTGTCGGCATCAGTAATGCTGTCAGTGCCGTTTATAATCCTAATGGTATCAATATAGAAGATTTAAAGGCTTACTCTGACAGTCACAATGAATCTTTAGATGGCTTTGAAGGAGCTACTAGTATTTCTCGAGATGAGCTTTTAATGCTTGACTGTGATGTATTAGTACCAGCAGCATTATCTAAGGCTATTACAGGTAAAGTCGCTAGAAATGCAAAGAATCTTAAAATACTCTTAGAAGCAGCTAATGCCCCTACTACGCCAGAGGCTAATGCTATTTTATTTGAACAGGGTGTTCTAATAGTTCCTAGTGTCTTAGCTAATGCTGGTGGTGTAATTTGTAGCTATTTTGAATGGGTACAGAATTTACAGCAGTTCTACTGGACATATGAAAGAGTCGCTCAAGAATTAGAAAACTACATGATGAGAGCCTTTCAAAATGTAACGAAGCTAGCTCGAGAAAAAAACATAGGTCTTAGACAAGCAGCTTACTGTATAGCCTTAAACCGCGTGGCGTCCGCTCTTATTATTAGAGGCTTCTAGGCTGAAGAGGACGGATAAGCACAGTACGTAATATAATACATCTATTATGGCAATCGCAATATTTGGGACACTTACAGTAATCATAGGGACTGTTCTTTTTTTAGCACTTAAAGCTAATAAACCTGCGGAGCATGACGAAGAATAATGTTGGGTATTTTTATTACCGCTGCTTATCCTTCAGAAGACGCATGTATTAAAGCTTTAAAGATACTACATGAAGAAAAGGTTTCTCTAATTGAGTTTGGCATACCTTTTTCTGATCCTCTTGCCGATGGCCCGATAATTCAGAATGCTAGCTTCAAAGCTTTAGCAAATGGTATTAATATAGATAAAGTTTTCGATCTTGTCGCTCAAGCTCGGTCGGAAGCTGGTTTAGATGTAAAGTTTTTTGACAATGAGCCACAAAAAGGCGAAAACAGCGAAGTTAAAATTAATACACAGTCTCATTATGGATTGAGTAATATTATTTTTTTCACTTACTATAATCCTGTCTATGTCTATGGTATAGAAAAGTTAGCTCAAAAATGTTCAAAATATGGCATTAAAGGTTTATTAATTCCAGACTTACCAGTAGAAGAGGCTGAGACGGTTTCTAAAATTTTAAAAAACCATGGGCTTACTTTAACCTTACTAGTAGCCATTACTAGTTCCGAGCAGAGAATTAAAAAAATTGTAGAGTTATCGGAACCATTTATATATTTAGTTAGCCGCATTGGTATAACTGGCTCTGATAGCGATACCAGCAAATGGCAAGAAACTAGAAGCATTCTAAAACAGAAGATAGCTGAAATTCGCAAATATGCTCCAAATAAACCTATAGGCTTAGGATTTGGCATAGACAGTGCTTCTAAAGTCGAAGAGACTTTCGGTTTAGGTGTAGAGATAGCTATTATCGGCACTAAAGCTATTCGTGTCTTAGAAGAAGATCGAAGCCATGATTTAGCAGTGTTTAGGGATTTTATACAATCGCTTAATATCTCTAAGATAGGCGTGTAACTGTTGGCACTGTTGCCAAACGAACAAGTTCAAGGCTGAGGAGGAAGAATGACCGCAGTGTACTGCGGGTACATGAGGATCATGAGGACGACGAAAACGCAGAAATTGGAGTTCGGCAACAGTGCCCTGTTGTCATTCGTCCCCTCCTCAGCCTTGTATCTTGTTCATTCGGCTCACACGCCCTAAATGTCTAATCCAGCAGTGATATTGAGCTGCTGACCAGTAATTCCTTTCGCTGGTTCAGAAAGTAAATAACTAATAGCATGTGCTATTTCCTCTGGCTCTATCCAGCGATTCTGTAAAGTCGCTCCAAGACTGTCTTTAACAGCATCCTCACTAGGCATCTGATTTAAAGCCATGTCGGTCTTAACCCAACCTGGACATATACTATTAACTGTAATTTTATATTTAGCGAACTCCAGTGCAAGGCTCTTTGCTAAAGCGATTAAAGCAGCTTTACTTGCACTATACGCTGGAGCATAAAGTTCACCAGTATAAGCACTAACCGATGAAATAAAAATAATTCGTGAATAGTTTTCTGGATTTAGTTTCACATAAGTTTTTAATAAAGGTAAAGCCGCCTTAACTAAATGAAAAGCACCATTTAAATTGACGTCTAAAACCCTCTGCCAGTCATTGAAACAGTATTCTTCAAAGCATGAACTATGGTGTACACCAGCATTTACTATAAGTCCATAGAGGGACTGCTCGCAATCTTCAATTTCTGCGTTTTTGTTGTCCTCTTCTGCGTTTTCGTTATCCTCATAATTCTGAAAATTTTGTGAGAAATAATCTTGGACAGATTTTTCAGAGCTTTGATCTAATTCTTGGGAACTCGGTGCTAAGACCTGATAATCAGACTGACTAAGCAAATAAGCGGCGGACTTACCGATTCCTCGGGAGCCGCCGCTTATTAATACATTTTTTTTAAACTTAGTTTTCTCTGAATCACTCACAAGAATAACCTAGTTCCAACTTATAGATACTAAACTAACTGTAACTCTGGTTTTTCTTCGTCCAATATAGCACCTTCTACTGGGCAAGCAGATAAGCATGCTCCGCAGTCGATACAAGTCGAATGATCGATGTATGGATACTTAAATCCTTTTTCATTAGTTTTTCCTGATTCAGCCCAGTGAATGCAATCTACTGGACAGACTGGAATACAGTCTGCTGCGCCTTCACAAACTTCAGAAACTATAGTGTATGGCATAATAATCTCCCTTTTTACGGTTCTACAGAACGATTGTTCCCCGCATTAATTTGATCTTATCAATATGGAGCAAATAAATAATTAAATGAGAATCATTCTTACTGTCAAAAAAAAATAAAAACCAATTTATATTTACATGAGCTCAAGTGGAATGACGCAGCTAAGTCTGGGTCTCATCGACACCTTGGCGAAGCTTGAACTTGGTAAGAAGGAAATTAATGAAGAATATGCTATATTACTGAACTCTTATACGCTTCTATTAAAGAGTATGTCCATAATGCTTGATAAAATCGAGAAGGAAAAGAATGAAATAGTGCATGTGGCGCATAAGAATCAGGAGCTAAAAAATAATCTTCATTACATTAAAAGTCTTGCCCTTGGTCTGTCCCTGAATAGACCGTGTTAAAACAAAAAAACTGCCTGTGAGCGGCTAGTGATGTATAGATCATCAGCTGGTCGCAGGCTTATTTTTTAAGCCACTATATGGAATATACAAGCCTATGTTCAAAGCAGTTAGGCAAGTACATTTTGATAATTAATCGGGGTTAATTGATTTGCATATTTAGGATTCTCACCCTGACACACACTGCGATGAATCTCTTGTAGTTTTAGTGTTATGGGACCTGCTTTACTATTACCGATAACATAATTATCTATAAGACCGATAGGTGCTATCTGTGCCCCAGTACCAGCAAAGAATGCTTCATCTGCTAAATAAAGCTCTGTGCGATTGATTTGTCTAAATTCAACTTCTAGCCCCAACTCCTCACGAGCTAAGCGTGTAACAAAAGAACGAGTAATACCTTCTAAAATATTATCCGAAGCTGAAGAAGTAATTAATTTACCACCTCTAATCATAAAGAAGTTCATAGCAGAGCCTTCTGAAACATAACCTTCTTCTGTAAGAAATATAGAATCATCAAAACCAGCAAGCATAGAACTAGCCTTTGCTAAAGCCGTATTCACATAACTGCCATTAATCTTGGCACGAGGTGGAATGGCATTATCAGAAACTCGTCTCCAACTTGTAACCTCGACACTCAGCCCCTTCTGAGTATCCAAATAATCACCTAAGTCTAAAGAAGTTACAACAAAAGATTCATCATGCTCAGCATCAGCCCCTTTAGTTACCAGAGAGGGCCCTATGCGAAGAGCCGACTTAAACCAGCTAGGTCTAATGTATGCATCTGTTTCAGGTTTATTTTTTTTCATCAAGTCGATGATAATGTTTAGCATCTGATCAACATTGTAATAAGGTTGCATACGTAGGATTTTACAGCTATTTATAATCCTTTCTAAATGTGGTCTAGCTTGTAAAAGATTTAACTGTCCTTTCTTAGGATTCCAGTAAGCCCTAATGCCCTCAAAGACGGCAGTTCCATATAGAAAAGCATGCGTCATAACGCTGATTTTAGCGTCTTCAAATTTAACAAAATCTTTTCCTAGGAAAGAATATTCATGAATTGCCATAGATTAAGTATGGCATATTTTTCACGGGTATAGTTCAGGTTTAGTACGGGTATAGTTATACCTGAAATATGGTTTAAATGACCAATAAAACACTATTACTGTTTCAACTTCGCTACAGCTAAAAGCTTAGCCACCACGTCTTTGTCCTCTAGAGTAGATAAATCTCCCTCTGGAAGCCTATCTTGAGCTATGTCTTTAAGTAATCTGCGCATGACTTTGCCTGAACGAGTTTTAGGCAAAGCCTCACAGATGATGATACGCTCGGGTTTTGCATGTGCACCTATTTCATTTCCAACATGCTCTTTTAAAATACGCTCTCTCTCTTCTGTAGATCCGTGGCTTTGCTGACTATGGGCAGCATTCATTAAACCCTGTTTTAGAACTACAAAAGCTACTATGCCTTCTCCCTTTATTACATGAGGAATAGCGATTACCGCAGATTCATTTACGGTCTGATGCTTTGCTAAAGCTGTTTCAATTTCAGCCGTCCCAAGCCTATGCCCAGAGACATTAATGACATCATCATTACGCCCGCCAATTTTAATATAGCCCTCCAAAGAAGTATCAGCCAGATCACCTGGAAGATAAGAATCGGGAATCTTAGTCCAGTAGCCTTTTATATATCTGTCTGGATTCTTATAGACACCCTTAAGCATAGATGGCCAAGGCTTAGAAAGATGTAAAAGACTTTCAGGATTTATTTCAGCAGAAATGCCTGGCAATGCTGGTCCTGCCGTTCCTGGAATCATATAGTTTACACCAGGTAAAGTGCTTAGCATAATCCCACCTGTTTCAGTCTGCCACCAAGTATCAACTATAGGACATTTGGACTTACCTATATTTTCATAAAACCATTTCCAAGTTTCAGTACCAATCGGCTCCCCTACAGAACCTAATAAGCGCAAAGAACTCAGATTATGTTTTTCAATATACTCTAACCCCCAAGCCTGAAAGCTGCGTATCGCAGTAGGTGCAGTATAAAAAATATTTATTTTATATTTCTCGATTAAAGCCCAGTATCTATCGGCTTCTGGAAAATTAGGCGCACCTTCATAGATAAATACTGTCGCTCCATTAGCGAGCGGACCATAAGCGACGTAACTATGACCTGTTATCCAGCCAATATCAGCAGTACACCAATACACATCATCGTCTTTAAGATCAAATACCCATTTCGAAGTAAGTTTAGCCCAAAGCAGATAACCAGCAGTATTATGCTCTATGCCTTTAGGTTTACCCGTACTGCCACTAGTATAAAGTACAAAAGAAGTATCATGCCCTGAAAGCCATTCAGGAGACTGTTCCAGAACTTCATGGGTATTAAGATTTAAATTCTGAATAGCTGAATTCGCAAGATCTTTAATTTCCCTCTCTACATCATGGATTTGAATTTTCAAGAAGCTTGGTAGATTTAAGGGCTCTTTTACTCTTTTAAAAATCAGTAAATCCTCTACTGGACTGTTTTCCCTTATAGCTTCAGTAGCGACTTCTAATAAGTTCACTATTTTGCCACGGCGATAAAAACCATTTTGGGTAATTAAAATTTTCGCAGAAAGCTCATCTATACGATCTTTCAGAGCATGAGCAGCGAATCCAGCAAAAACCACACTGTGAATAGCTCCGATACGAGTACAGGCATGCATAGCTATAATAGCTTCAGGGCAAGGAGACATATAAATACAGACCCTGTCACCTTTTTTCACCCCTAAATTTTTAAGATAGGCTGTAAATTCACAAACCCTTGCGTGCAATACTTTATAGCTCAGAATCTCTGACTCTCCAGCTTCATCTTCAAAGATTAGAGCAGCTTTCTCCCCTCGATCTTTTAAATGAATATCTAAGCAATTATAAGAAATATTAGTTTCACCATCTGGAAACCATTTATAAAAAGGTTTATCACTATCATCTAAAGTCTGTAAAAAATCTTTATGCCAAAACAGCTCTTCATGAGCGAGTTTCGCCCAAGTACCTAAATAATTTTGCTGAAAAGAAGCTTCTAGATTCTTATAATTCGCTAAATTAAAATTAGCATGGGTTTTAAAATTTAAGGGTACCGGAATAATCTCTTCTGAATTGGTTTGCATGATAGTAATATTTTCTGAAAGCATTTTTCACTTTAGCTTTCTTCAAATAAATTAACATGGTTTATGATTCAACACTCGTGTTCGAGTCACTTCGATTAAGTTTAGTTTATTAAAATGGTGGACCCGAAGTGATTCGAACACTCGACCTCCTCGGTGCAAACGAGGCGCTCTACCAACTAAGCTACGGGCCCGTGAAATATCATTCTAATCAATTTTTACCCTTAAAAACATAAAAATATTTTTTTTTAGTTTTTACTTATAATCTCTAAAAACACCGCGACCATCAAGCCCACCCCAAGCCAGCTATTAACTGTAAAAAATGCCAGCTCTAATTTTTCCTGTTTCGCAAGATGCTGCTCATAAATCAAGCCTCCTAAAAAGCAGAGTAGCCCTAGCTTGTAAATTATCCCTAGTCCTAAACTTTCACCCATTAAATAAAGTAACAAAACAGCCATAAAATGAAACGCTTTCACTAAGCGAAGAGAATTTTCTTTACCAAATTTAGCTGGAATAGAATTTAATTTTCTCTCTCTATCAAATTCCATATCAGCGATAGCATAAACTATGTCAAAAGCCGCTACCCAAAAGGCAATCGCAAAAAATAAATAAAATGGTGCTATATGATTAAAGCTCCCGCTAATAGCAATCCAAGCTCCGAGTGTAGCACCACCCAAGGTAGTACCTAAAAACAAATGACAAAACCACGTGAAACGCTTTAGATAGGGATATAAACAAACCCAGATTATTGGAATCGGCAATAATATCTGACACAACTTCGGTAGCTGAAAAGCACTGAAAATTAATAACAAAATTCCTAAAAATGAAAAAGTCCAAGAACTACTTACTGAGATTTTTCCAGCTGGTATTTCTCTATCTTTAGTACGTGGATTTAAAGAATCAAGACCCGCATCAATAATACGATTCAAAGTCATACCAGCCGATCTAGTACCCAGAAGACATAAAAATATCCACCAAAAAACTATTAAGTCTGGCTTAAATTCTGGATTTAAACTCTGTTCATAACGCACTGATAATAAGGCACTGATAATAACGAAAGGTAACGAGAACAGAGTATGTTCAAGTTTAATCATTTTAGTCCAAGTTATAAAAGTTTTTATGGGATTTACTTTCATGGGATTAAAAACAGGATATTAAAATATCATTAGCCTTTTACCACAGAATCAACTGCGCTCAATAAATTACGCCTATGTGATCTCCTAAGCTTAAAATCCATATCATCCACAGAATCTACAGCCATATCCCAAGCTGTGTATATTTGATATTTCTTACCCTCACGCAGATCACCAGCCACGTAAAAACTACTCACTGAGCTTTCCCCCTTCTCATTAGTTTTTACATTACCCTTTTCACTAATCTCTGCACCTAAATTTTTAGCGAGTTCATTATATGCTATCTGCCCAAGCATCGGGAAAGCTACTTGTACTGGTTCTTCATGCGACTCCCCTTCTGCATTTTTAATCTGAAAAGCCCTTAAATTTTTAGCCTCATCACTAATAATAGAGAGTATTTCACCAGTAATAACCTTAATCTTATAAAGCTCTAGTAACTTAGATAGATCAGCGTCACCAAGCCACTCTGGAGCTTTACCATTAGTAAAAATCTTCATTTCTGGTGGTGAATATCTTTCATGTAAAAGAACCGCTACCCAAGCGGCTGTAGAGCCATGCCCGATAGTCGCTGCCACTTTATTAATAACTTTATGACCATCACAGCGAATGCAGTAGTCTATATCGCCCTTATTTGCATACGGCAGTATAGGCTGAATTGAACCCTGTATCTCTGGCTGAATATCCATAATCCCTGTAGCTAAAAGCACGTATTTAGCTTGGTATTTATTAGCGCTACTATCTTCTAAAGTAAAAGTCCCATCTTCAGCTCTAGTAACAGTCTTCACTTCATCATTAACACTAGTAAGCTTTTTAGAAAAATATTCATGCCCCTCGATCCAAGCGAAAGTCTCTTTAACGCTGTCTATTACTGCCATTTTCTTATCAAAGATTAGCGGCATATTAACAACTTTTCTCACCCATAAAGCACGTGAACGCTTATTAGTCTGCTTAGAACCTTTAAATATAATCGTCTTACGATTATTTAAGACCGCCCTTAGCATTCCCATGGAACCCGCTGCTCCAGCACCTATAATTGCTATATCGTAGATTTCAGACATTAAATTAACCCTTTAGCTATAATTACAGCGTGACTTTAGTATACATTCTAATTGCAAGTACTTTAGTAAGTCTAGGTATAATCCCAGTCTCTGCTATATTACTAACTATTTTTAAAGACAGTTACCAAAAACTATCTTTTTTATTTCTTAGCTTTTCCCTTGGAATCCTTTTAGGCTCTGCTTTTTTCGATCTAATTCCACATATCATAGAACACTTAGAGCTTAGGGAAGCTTCCGTATATTTAGTCGCAGGCATAATTCTATGCTGGTTAATCCATAAAATTATTCTCAAACGCAGGTGTTCACATGACGGTCATGATCACGGTGCTGCTGGTGCTTTATTACTCTGGGGCGATGCTATTCATAATATTACCGATGGCGTTATTATCGCTAGCTCATTTCATCATTCATTTTCACTAGGCTGGATAGTCACTGGTACTGTAGCTTTACACGAGTTATCCCACGGCGTAAGTGAGTTCGCTGTGCTTTTAAATAGTGGTTATTCAAGAAAGAAAGCCATACTCTACTATGCACTAAGCTCTAGCACGACGATTATTGCAGCTCTTATAACGCATTTCAGTTTAGATTATTTAGATCATTTTGTGCCTTACGTCTTATTAATGGCAGCAGCTAATTTCATCTATGTCTCACTCGTAGAGCTGGTTCCTAATTTAAATCAGGAAACGCAGTTTCGTAAAATTATTTTGCAGTTCTTATTGGTTTTACTGGCGTTGTTTATTGCTTATAATCTGTAGGGATTAGCCAATAATGGTACTTGAATTTTCATGAATTTTTATCAAAACTTTTCATATACAAAAAATTTATAACAATTTGTGGTAAGTTTTCTATACATAGAAAACTATGGCGATAATTAGAAGAGATGATTTTAATAATAAATTAGAAGCCTTTCTTGGGAAGCCGATTGTTAAGGTTATAACTGGGTTGAGGCGTTCAGGTAAGAGTTTTTTATTAAAACAGTTGATCAGTGATTTACCTGAAAAGGGTATGCGATATCTCTATATTGATAAAGAATCTTTAGAGTTTGACGATATTCGAGATTATAAGGATTTAAATAATTTCATTGATGAAAATTTATTTAATAAAAAAGCTAAGTATTATTACTTATTCATAGATGAAATTCAAGAAATAAAAGAATGGGAACGCTGCATTAGATCTATTTCAGGAGCGAATAAGGCTGAAATATTTATTACAGGCTCTAATGCCCAGCTTTTATCTTCGGAATTAGCTACTTTTTTAACAGGACGATATATTAATTTTTCCTTATATACATTGAGTTATAAAGAGTTTTTAAAATTTCGTAAGAAACAATCTAGTGATAAAGAATTTTATAAATACTTGGAATATGGCTCTTTGCCAGGGATTCATAATTTTGATTTGCGGCGGGAGATAATTTACGAATATCTAAATTCTATTTTAAATACTATTGTTTTAAAGGATGTCGTTAAAAGATTTGAAGTTCGTAATGTAGCTCTCCTAGAGGCTTTAATTAAATTTACCTTTGATAATATTGGTAATACTTTTTCTGCTAAGTCTATTTCGGATTACCTAAAATCACAAAAATTGAGTGTTGGTGTCGAAACTATATTAAATTATTTAAGCTATATTGAATCAACACACCTCTTATACAAAGTAAGTAGATACGACATAAAAGGTAAAAGGCATTTAGAGATTTATCAAAAGTACTACCTTGCGGATATTGCTTTTAGGCATGCACTCTTAGGCTTCAAATTTGATGATATTAATGATTATTTAGAAAATATTGTATTTATTGAATTGTTACGTCGAGGCTATGAAGTTTCGGTGGGTAAAATAGGCGATTTAGAAATAGATTTTATTGCTGTTAAAAATGATATCAAGCTCTACATCCAGGTTTCATATTTGCTTTCAAGTAAAGAAGTCTTGGCTAGAGAACTTGAACCTTTAAGGCAGGTCAAAGATGCTTATCCCAAGTATATTTTATCTATGGATAATAAGCCTGCATCCAATATTGAAGGCATTTTATTAATGAATCTTTTAGAGTTTCTTCTAGTTTAAAATTGTTTGTAAATAAGGTTTTCTTTGAAATATTTTTAATCTAGGGATTTTTGGAAGTCGGCTTCATCAACCCAGCAATTTCTTTAAAAGGTGTCCTGAATTCTTTTTTTGCTTATGCATCGCACGCTCAAGCTCGTTTTGAGTAGGTACTTTTAGAAACATATATCCAAGAAAGCTTGATAGGTTGCCGATTAATTCTCTGAAATTAGTTTGAGCCAACTGTGAGCCGCTATCAAGTGTAATAGTCTTCTTAACTAGCTCTTGGCATATTCCATTAATCAAATTAAAAAAAGGTAAGTAATCGTATTAGCCACAGCTATTTTGGCTTGCTTATTATAATTTTCAGATCCCAGCTCTTTTCTTAAAGCATTCTCGCCGACTATTCTTTGGCGACCTAGTGAACTTACAAATTTACCAAGACCAGTATTAATAAGGCTTAAAAGAAAACCTATGCCGATTGATCCGCTATCAAAGATTTTTCTATCAAGAGAAGCCTCGTTAAAGGATTTAGGAATGTCATATATTGATTGAAGGTTCTCTGAGAATTTTATTTTTAGAAAATCTCTGTTTTGATTTAGATCTTCAAAAACAGTTTGAGCATTTATGCGACGAGGGTCTAACTCATTGTTTAATTTCATCTGCTTTCTAAAAATCTCTCAAGATCTGTCTTAATATCTGTCTCAGAATCTGTCTCATGTAAAGCTCTTAGGCGCTGGTTTTTAGGTGTATTATTGGCACCACTTTTATCAGAAGTTTTAAAGGCTTCTTCATTATCAGATATTTTAGGCTCAGAAGCTGCAGTTCCTCTGGGATACGCTGCTGTAACTCCTGCTCCTACTGCTAATTCTAGGAACCTGCGTCTATCCAATTTAAACTCCTTTGTTTAAAATAAGACGCTTATGGTCTTAGCAGTTTTAAAGGGTAGATTAGCTAATAGACAAAATTCTTTTAAGGTTTTTTAATGATTACTAACTTACACCATGTCTAATTTGCATCATATTGCAAAAAAGCCATGGCTTTTTTGCAATGGCTTGAGAAAAAGTTGAAATCTGGGTAGAATTACTTATATAAATGAAACGCTTTCAGTTAGATCTTATCAAAAAAGACTTGGAGAAAAAAATGGTATTTTTGCTAGGTCCAAGACAGTCTGGTAAAACATGGTTAGCCAAGAAAATTGCTAAAGCCTATGGCAATTCGCTTTATTTAAATTACGATTCCTTAGAAGATAAGGAAATAATTGATAAGCAGATCTGGGACAGGGATTTAGATTTGATTATTGTTGATGAGCTGCATAAAAAACCAGAATGGAAAAATTTTATTAAAGGTGTTTTCGACACTAAAGAAAGTAGGACACGCATATTGGTTACTGGTAGTGCAAGGTTAGAGGTCTTTGATAAGTTAGGTGACTCACTAGCTGGTAGGTATTTTAGGCATAGGTTAATGCCTTTCTCCCTAGCAGAGTTTAGGCAGATAAATGAGAAAGTCTCTCTAGGTCAATTAATGCTTAGAAGTGGTTTCCCTGAACCGTTTTTAGCGGATGATGATTTAGAAGCAAACAGGTGGAGGCAGCAATATGTTAATGGTTTACTTACTACTGATGTATTTGATTTAGAGCCGATTCAGAATATTAAAGCTATGAGGCTGCTTTTTGATATGTTAAGGCTGCGAGTTGGCTCTAGCATTTCATTTAATTCACTGGCAGAAGATTTAAAGATTTCATCGAATACAGTTAAAAAATATATTGAGACATTAGAAGCTCTATACATTATTTTCAGGGTGACTCCTTATTCTAAAAACATTGCAAGAAGTATTTTAAAAGAACCGAAGATTTATTTTTTTGATACTGCTCTAGTAAGTCATAGTGAGGGAGCGGCTTTTGAAAATCTTGTGGCTTTGAGTTTGCTTAAAAGTATTTATGCTGAAAACGATTATCTTGCAGAAGAAAAAGAATTACATTATCTTAGGACGAAAGATGGGCTGGAAGTTGATTTTGCGGTGGCTAATAAAGGTGAGCTAGAGTATATTTTAGAGGCTAAATTAAGTGATAAAAATATTTCTAAAAGCCTTTTAAATTTTAAAGAACGTTATGCTTATAAGGCTTTTCAGGTAGTAAAAAATATGGGTAAATCTAGAATCGAGTCTGGGGTTAAGATCTGTGTCGCGAAAGAGTTTTTAGAGGGACTGTATTTATAATGGTTTTTGTTAGGTATTTAATTTAGTAAAATAATCCATAAAATTCTCAGTATGAATAAGCTTTAATTCTTGAAATTTAGGATAATGTTTTAGCCACTGTGACGGGATTTTCGTGTTTTTTTTAGCATTAAACTTCGCTTCGTAGAGTTCTAGTAGACCATCTGCTTCTAGGATAAAATCTATTTTCTGCTGTTCATGAGTTCGCCAAAAATAGATACTTTTGAAATTTCTGTCGTATTCGATTCGCTTATAGAGTTCTAGAAAAACGAAATTCTCCCATAAGGCTCCTTTATCATTTCTCAGCTCTATATCTTGAAACTGGTTTATTAAAGCATTTCTAATACCGAGATCTAAGAAATATATTTTTTTAGATTTTTTTATTTCGTTTCTCTGATTACTGTTGAAGGCTGGAATCATTTTTATAACAAAGGATTTTTCTAATATATCTAGGTAATGAGTGATAGTTTTATTATCGACTTGTAAGTTACTCGCAAGCTCATTAACATTCACTTCTGAGCTGATTTGATAGGCAAGTAATTTTGTTAATTTATAAAGTACATCAGCTTTTTTGAGATTTAAAAAACTCAGAATATCTTTAAATAAATAGCTATTAGCTATCTCAAGGATCAGTTCTCTCTTCTCATGCTTGTTTTTAGTGGTAATGATTTCTGGATATGAGCCGTAGACTAATAATTCTTCTAGTTTGTGTTTAATTTCATATTTACCATAATGCTCAGAGAGTTCTTTAATACTAAGAGCTAAGAGGCACTGAGTTTTTTTTCTACCAGTTAGTGGTTCACTGAGCTGATTTGCTAATTCAAATGAAGATGAACCTGTTAATATTATTGCTAGCTTTGGGTTTCTATCTAAAATTAATTTAATTCCTCTGCCGAGATTCTCTAGAATTTGAGCTTCATCTATAATGAGAATTTCTAAATTTTCTACAAACTCGTCTAAGTCATCTATTGAAAGGTCTTTAAATAAAATCTGTAACTGAATATCTTCTCCAGTATGCTGTCTAAATTTAGATTTATTATCAAGAAGAAAGTTTTTAACTAAAGTGGTTTTTCCAACTTGCCTTGCGCCATAGATTAATAAGGCTTTGCCTTTTTTTAGAAGTTTATCTATTTGTACTTCTCTTTT
>JBJTTW010000165.1:0-5792 GCA_046080385.1 bacterium | reverse complement strand
TCTGAAGTTAAATTTTTAATAATTTAAGCAAATTGTTAATTAGATTTCAGAGAGAAGTTTATCAAGAGAGATGGAATTTCTGCAAGAAATTCCATCTCTCTTCACTTTATGCCATTAGCATGGCTAGTACGAACCGTACTTTAGAAGCTTGTTTCAGGAGAAAGTTTTGGGCTATCCCGTATCAAAAAACACTTCAAGTGGCGTTCTGTAACCTAGCCTTTTTCTAGGACGCTTATTAATTAAGAATGCTATTCGATCAAGCTGCTCTTGAGTCACTTCCTTCAGGCTCATGCCTTTTGGTAAAAACTGTCTAATTAAACCATTTGTATTTTCATTAGAACCCCTTTGCCAAGAGCTATACGGATCTGCAAAGTAGCATTCAATTCCCGTAATCTCTGTGATTGCTTCATGGCAGGTAAATTCCGTACCATTATCTAGGGTTAAAGTTAGTCTTTTATTCTTTGGAATCTTGTCAAATTCATGAATTGCAGCTTTGAGCATCTCCATTTTACATTTCTTCTCCATTTTTCCAATCAGTAAAAAACCTGAAGCCCTATCATTAAAAGTTGCTATTGCACCATCATTCTGAGACCTTGGACCTACAACTGAATCACCCTCAAAATCACCAATGCGGCTTCTTTGATTCGCTTCCTCTGGGCGTTTATGAATACTCTTGCGATTCGGTATATTGCAACCTTTTCGTTTTAAACCACGCAGACTCCTCTTTTTACGCTTTGGGCGAGATCTTCGTAAATATTTCCATAGTTTCTTCGTTTTATTCTCTGCAAGATAGATATATTCATAGATACTTTCTACTGAGACTTCCACGGGCTTTGGTTCTAGCTTTCCTGCATTTGAAATCTGATCTGGGCTCCAATATTCTTTTAGTTTTGTTTCTATATACTCTGATACTCTACCAGTAAGCACTGTTCTAATCTTTGAGCCTTTTCTACGCTTACGAGCTTGGGCTTCTGCGTATTCTGCTGAATATGTACCGCTCGGATGCTTATTGCGCTTTAACTCAAGGCTTAAGGCTCCTTCGCTTATTCCTACTGCCCTCGCGATATTCTTCTGTATCGGCATGAAAAGTAACATCGCCTCTATCTTCTGACGCATTGCTTCTGTGATATGGTTATACTTGCTCATTGTTTTAGCTTACTTTTTATTATTGAAACCTTTATACAATGAGCTTCTTTTTCTTAATTTAACTTCAGACTAGATTCTAGAAAAGAACTAAGATAGTCTCGAAAATCTCCTATAGTAAATAAAATAATAAGCAGCAAATAAAAATAAAGTTATATGCGAAAGCATGCAGAACTTACAGACCAGCTCTAATTTAAAGAACATAATGTACATGTAGGACAGTGCTATTAAGATTAAAAATATTAAAAAGGTCTCGAAGACTCTTTGTATTTTTTCCAGTTCACTTTCAAGGGCGTGTAGCGAAACTCCAGTTTCTGCGTTTTTATCATTCTCAGTCTCACCATCTTGGGATGATTCAGGGTTATCAGTTATTTTAGTTTTTAGGTCTGGGTGCTGAGTACCAAAGTGTATTCTTGAAAACATGTAGCAGAGTAGACTAAAACTCACTAAACCAAAAACAGGTGTAGGGATACCGAAGAGCAGAGCGTATTTAGAAAGCATTACTGCATCGCAGTCTGTAGTGCAGGCAAGTGAGTGAATATCTGCAAGTATATCCTTGAAGTAATAAAAATTTATGTATTTATAGGCAAGTACAGCACTATTAATAATCAGAACCCCTAATAACATAAAGGGAATTATTGGGAATTCGTGTTTTTTCTGTTGTTCAGACATAATATTGTAAAATCATAGCTAATGAGGTTCGCTTTAGCATTTCTATTATTAATAATCTCGCAGTCTTGTTCTTTAATCAATAGCGATATTGCAGCAAGCCAGAGTAAATCTAAGCCTAAAAGTACAACGAAACAGGCTCCTGATTCTACTAAAGCTAATTCTGCTTCCCCAGCCACTACTGTTCCAGGAGAAGAGCAGTCCAAGTATAAAGAGGGAGATAATTTATCCAAGTTTCTTAGAACGACTAAAGTCAGAGACCGTTCTTTAAAGGTTAAAAATTTAGTGGATTTTGTAGATCAAGGCAAGAAAACAGTTTTTATTGCAGTTAAACCAGACTGTGTTTTCTGTGAAACTTTACTTGCGACTATGCAGGATTATAGTTCTAAGACTAAGTTTAAACAGAAAATAGTATTTTTTACTGATGCGAAACACGCTTCGGTAGATGCTTTTCTAAAAAAATCTAATGAATATTCCCAGATACCAGCTACATGGATATATGATGACCAGAATAAACTAGCGGAAACCTTCGCCCTTTCTGCCTTTCCTAGGTTTTTAATTATAGATGCTAAGCATAAATTAATTAAGGATCAAAGAGGTTTAGTTCCTCCAGCTGATAGAGAGAGTTTAAAAGGCTTAGAAATTCCTGTAATATTACAGAAGATATCTGAGTCGACCATAGACTGGTTAAAAGTTCAATAATTCTATGATAAAAACGATAAAAGACCTAGCCGTAAATCAGATCAAATCTAAAAAGATTTTAATGAGAGTTGACTTTAATGTCCCTCAGGATAAGGATTTGAATATTACAGATGACTCAAGAATCCAAGCAGCACTGCCTTCTATTAAATATCTTATAGAAAAGGGAGCTAGACTGATTCTGGTGACACATTTAGGCAGACCTAAAAATGGTCCAGACGATAGATTTAAATTAGATCCAGTGGCTAAGCGTCTCAGTGAGCTTCTTGGCTTTGAGGTAAAAAAATTACACGACTCTATCGGCAAGGAAGTTGAAGATGAAGTTAATAAACTTACTGATGGTCAGGTTTCTTTACTTGAAAATATCAGATTCTATAAAGAGGAAGAGGAAAACGACCAAAATTTCTGTAAAAAATTAGCTGCTTTAGCTGATGTTTACGTTAATGATGCTTTCGGAACTGCTCACAGAGCGCATGCTAGTACTGCTGGTGTGGCTAGTTACCTTAATCCCGCGGTAGCTGGGCTGCTTATGGAAAAAGAAGTCGCGATGCTGGGTAGTAAGCTTGATAATCCAGAAAGACCTTTCACTGCGATTATCGGTGGTTCCAAGATTAGCAGCAAAATAGCAGTTTTAAATACTTTAGTGAAGAAAGTAGACACTTTAATTATCGGTGGTGGCATGGCTTACACTTTTCTTAAAGCGAGAGGAGCTAGTATCGGTAAGAGTATCTGTGAAAATTCTCAGCTAGAAGTCGCTCGCCATATCTGTGCTTTAGCCGATGAGAATAATACTGCGATATTACTTCCAGAGGATGTTATAGGAACACCTGCTATTGATGCAGAAGCTAACGAGATAAACATTTTTGATAAATATGGCAGGGAAGATAAATTCGAGACTAAGGTTTTAGAAGCTGAAAGAATTCCTTCTAACTCACAGGGTATGGACATAGGCCCAGAGACTAGAATTAAATTTAGTAATTTAATAAGTCAGTCTAAGACTGTGTTATGGAATGGACCGGTAGGTGTCTTTGAATACAGTATGTTCGATGAAGGTACTAAAGACATAGCGATAGCATTAATGAATCTTACTGCTAAAGGCGGGGCGACTATAGTAGGTGGCGGTGATTCAGTGGCAGCCATAGAAAAATATGGTTTCGCTAAAGAAAAATTTACTCATGTAAGTACTGGTGGTGGAGCGTCTTTAGAGTTTTTAGAAGGGCAGGTGCTTCCTGGAATAGATTGCTTGAACAAGAAAGATGCTAGCTCTGAATCTAATGATGTAGTTAAACCAGCTCATAAGAGCTTTGCTGAAGAGCTTAAAAGCTTAGAAAATGTATAGAAAATGCTCAGAGTAATTGGGCTTGTCGCTAGCCTTACTTTTATTAGTAAGATTCTAGGTCTCGTTCGAGATCTGGTTATCGCTCATTATTTTGGTACTTCAGTTTATTCTGATGCCTTTAATTTAGCCTATTTATTTACTGGAAATATTTTTATTATTTTCGGCTGTATAGGCGGCCCCATCTATAATTCAGTGGTAGCGATACTGCCTAAAGTTAAAAGATCTACACAGAAGCCTTTCCTGAAGAAGATCTTATGGCAGTCTATGTATATCTTTACGGCAGTAGCTTTAATTATTTATTTTGCGAAACCTTATATTCTAAACGCTTTTATAGATAAGGCTAAGCATCTTGAATATTTTAATCTTACTTTGACGAATATAGATTTGCTTTTGATTTTAATACTTATCACTGGACCAAATGCGATTATTGCAGCTCTTCTGAATATTTATAAAAAATATTTTATGTCGAGTATATCGCCAGCTATTACCAATATAACCCTGATTCTTGCAGTAATGTTAAGTAATGTAAGTCTTTTTGGTATGTCTCTTGCTCTGGGAACTACTGTAGGAGGGCTTATCGCTTTATTTATTCAGTGGCCTGCCTTTAAAAGGATTATGGATAAAGGGAATAAAAGTATTAAAGTTGATAAGCGAGAAATTCATGATTTTAATCTAATTCTTTACCCTGCACTTCTAAGTACAGGTTTCGCTCAGATAATGACTTTTGTAGATGGTTTTTTCTGTAGAGGCTTAGAGGAGGGTTCTTGGACTGCTGTTACTCTCTCTAGTCGTCTGATACAGATGCCGATGGGTATTGTAATTACTGCTGTTATAGTACCTTTTTTTCCGAAGATATCGGTTCTTGTGAAACAGCAGAAGTTTGATGAAATTAAACGCAGGCTTCTAAAGCTAAACCTCAATCTGATACTGGTTTGTATACCAGCTGTAGTAATAGGTTGTACATGGCATGAAGAGATTATTCGTATAATTTTTGAGCGTGGTGCTTTTAATGCAAGGTCTACAGAAATGGTTTCCTCGCTATTTTATTATTTCAGCTTAGGAGCTATTCCTTACGTACTGAAAGAATTTTTAGTAAGAACTTTTTATAGCTTTGGTGATAGCCGAACACCACTCTATGTAATGCTTGTAACTATTCTGCTTAAAGCTGGACTAAATTACACTTTAATTCCAGTGATGGGTTTAAAGGCTTTAGCTTTCTCTATGATGGTTTTAAATATTATTAGTTTCCTTGCTCTTTTAGTGTTTTTTATAATTAGGTTTCGGAAGGTTCGGGGAGGGGTGAAATCACTGAATCAGAATCCTGAAGAATTGCTTTAGGGTCTAAAATGAGTAGAGAAGAGATACTCACAGGGAAATGTTAACAGCAAAAGATATAAAACTACTGCTCAATGCTGGAGAAGGTTATAACGCTGAATTTAAGCTATCAGTGCCTTCTAAAGTTAAAGAATTAGCGGAGCAGGTTTGTGCTTTTGCTAATGCTACTGGAGGTGTTTTACTTCTAGGCGTTAGTGATGATAATGAACTTAAGGGTTTAAAAATCGATAATGAAAAACGCTCTAGTATTCAGAACTGTTTCAGAGAGATTACGCCTCAGTTAGCTTGCTCCTTATCTATTATCGAAGTAGATGGTAAAAAAATAGGTGTTATAGAAGTTCCTTCTGGTACTAATAAGCCCTATGTTTTATCAGGAGCTATTTATGTAAGAATAGGTCCTAGTACTCACAAACTCACCACAGCAGAACAGATGCGAGATTTTTTTCAGCGTTCAGAAAGAATTTATGGCTCTTCTCCAATTTGAGTGGATAGCGTAAATACGGCATGGTAAGATTTTTAAATGACAGAGATTTTATGGGCTTTCAATTTTAATGGTTTATTCAAGTCTGCTTGCGTAGGGGAGGTTGATGAAGAAAGTAAGACAGCC
>JBJTTW010000164.1:0-2897 GCA_046080385.1 bacterium | reverse complement strand
CAATTTCTGCGTTTTGAGATCTCTGCATAACCGCCTCAGCCGTTAAAAGAGCTAATACTGGTCTTAAGCGTTTACCTCCATTTGCGTAAGCATAGGAAATAGCAGAAAATAATTTTTTCTCTTCATTTACATTAAATGCTATATAGGATTTTAAATTTGTTCCGATATTTAATAGTACGCTTTCAAAAACTTTACTATAAGAACTTAAAAAACTCATCTGGCTAGTTAACACAAATATCAGTCTAGCCTATATTCCACGGTTTTCAAGACAAGCTAAATCAAAAATTTCAAGAGAAACAAAAAAATCTTTAACTTTTCTTTACATTCAAGAGAATATTTTTAGAAATTCGGGTATATGTACTATAGAACTTGATTCGTTGATCAATCAAAAAGATGAACCGAGCAAAGTTCTAGGTGTAACTTAACCAAATATTAATATGTATTTCGCTAAGTATAGTGTAAAGACAAGGAGGTAGGTGTCATGGGTGCAATTAATACATCGCAGCAATTAGCAAAGGTTCGGGCTAAAATCGATGCTCAACAACAGGTAGTGGCAAGGCTAGAGCTTGAGTTAGCGCAAACAATAGTGGGAGGGTCTAGAAGCGCTAACAACGTTTTAACGGGTACAGGTGGTATTCAGTCTATATATTCTGGCATACCAGATGGAGCGATTTTATACGCAGCTCTTAAGGAAGGCATAAAGAGTTTTGATGGTGGTACAGGTACTTTTACTACTATCGAATTAGATCAAGATCTAATCAGACAGATGCTGTATCAAGCAAGAGCACTTCTCGGTGAATTAAGAATAGAAGAACAACATTACAACCAAGAAGTACAGCAAGAACAAAGTTTACGTAAGTCACTTATCGACTTATCTAAAGCCTAATAAATTCATTTGATTTTCAACTCCAAACAAAACAGCAGCCTCAGGGCTGCTGTTTTGTTTGGAGTTGAAAATATTTAATTAAGGTAGTTGAAAATTATCAAGAAACTTTTATAAGAGAAAAAGTTTAAGCTATAATAGTTTTTCGTTTAGTCCCATAGCTCAGTTGGCTTGGAAGCGTAGCCTCCTATAAAAAGAGTCAGTCCGAGACTGCGGGAAGCTCACTAAATGGTCCCATAGCTCAGTTGGTCAGAGCAGTCGACTCATAATCGATTGGTCGTAAGTTCAAGTCTTACTGGGACCACCAGTTTTAGAGATAGAGAAAAAAAATTTCGTAATCGGTGTAATCGATCCAAAAAAAATGGAGCGATTGATGTCTTATTTAACTGTGAGGGAAATAGCCTTAGATCTAGGGATTTCTCATTTAACCGTAGCTAAATACTGTAGAGAGGGAATTTTACCTGCAATTAAGAAAAGCCAAGGTAAAAGAGTATATTATGCAATTCCTGAAGATAAATACTATCTATGGAGAAAAGAATCTTTTAAAGGTAGAAACCAGGGCTTAGGCTTCGTCAAAAATCTAGATACTGAGATCTCTTTAGAGAAATTCAGAGAGTTAGCAGATGAATGCTTAAGTTGGTGTCTAAGAGGGCAGCTTACAGGTAAGCCAATCGCTGAGCGAACAGCCACTCTATATAGGCACTATATCAATCTCTATCTCACTAATTTAGGGAAATATCCAGTTAAACCCCTAATATCCATCAATAACTTACGTGCAGTTTTAGGGAGTTTTCCTATAGAGTCGCATAGCACTAAGCTGAATATCTACGCTGCGATCATGTGTCTGACTAAGTTTTTAATAGAGAAAGGTTTATTTACTAAGGAAGAGCGAGAGGGCTTTAGGAAGCTTAGACCTAAGCGGTTTTTACCAGCGAAGAAAACTATTATCAGTGAAGAGCAGATTAAAATGCTATTAAAAGAAATCGCTAATATTCCGAATAATTCGACCGAGAATAACTTACTAAGCGAGGCTTTAGTTAAAACACTCGCTAGTACTGGCTTAAGGGCTTCTGAATTATGTAATTTAAAGCTGCAAGAGGTCGATTTCTCGAATCGCAGGATATACGTGAAGCTAGGAAAGGGTAATAAGAATCGTGTGGTCGGCATTAATGATGAATGCCTAGAAGTACTGACTCGGTATTTAAGATATAGAGTGAGCTTGAATACTGAATTTGAGAATTTCTTTCTGAACCGCTATCAAAGACCTTTTAATAAAGAGACTCTCTGCAAGAAAATAAATAGGCTAGGCAGAAGGATTAATTTAGATATATCAAACCATACATTTAGACGTGCTTTCGTTACGATTAATGTAAATAAAGGCAGACCTTTAGTGCATTTGCAGATAGCTTGCGGGCATTCTGATATAGCTACTACTCGTGGTTATTGTATGACTTCGCAGGATGAGGTTGTGGAGGCTATGAGGGGGTGGTGAGAATAGGGACCCAGTTTCAGCTCGGAAAAGCTTTTTGTATATGGGATATACAATAATGGCTCTTTTAACTAAGGGTGATTTCAGATTTTATCCTCTCAAGACTCTGAATAATTTCATCAAAGCTAGGTCTGTCATCACCATAAATCATTTCTTTGAGCATGATTTCATAATCCTTGTGCCAAGCCTGCCTGACAGAGCTTGGTAGTATCGGATTTACTGTTGATGGTGCATGCAGACTATAATCAATGCCATTAATAGTATTAAATCTAGATCTATGCTCAACAACTTTGTGGTATAAATCTGGCGACTCTTGGATCTTAGTTAAAAACCCCGCTCCATACAATTGATGCAGGTCATAGATATGCCTACTAAGCCTATCAGTGCGAATTTTTCCATTGGGCTTTTGAAATTCTTCGTGAAGTAAAAAAATCTTTTCAAGCATAGTTCTTTCTGGATTAATACAGGGGATTTTAAAATCCTTTTCTATAAAGTCTTCATTAGGATATTTTTCTGCAATCATCG
>JBJTTW010000163.1:0-9724 GCA_046080385.1 bacterium | reverse complement strand
TCTTCTAAATCTTTAAAAAATTCAACTATTCCTAAATCTTCTATCTCTTTAGCCATACTGCTATTGAGACATATCTTTAAGCTTTTGGCCAGACTTACGCTTGTATGGTATTTATCACACTTTTAGAATGATTTTGCCCTGAAGGCACTCCTTACATAGTAAGAGACACTATTTTGACCAGTCCATCCAGTTTTTTTCGCATACTCCGCAAGGCTGCTTTCTACAGTATTAGTCGTATTAAAGTGAACAGAGTCTTGACCGTTACTTTTGATGTAAACTGACTTTTCGGATTTAAAAAATAATGTTGGTTCGCTTCCTAAGCGAGGTTCTATTTCACAGACATACTTATTGTCTCCAAAAATAATTTCAAATGAAATTAACTCTGTTTCTTTACTCCCACAAAATAGAAAATAATCAGCACCATATTTCATGGTGTAGTGTCCAAGACGCTCATTAATAATCTCATTCAGTAATTTAAAAAAGGAGATAAAGTTAGATTTTCCCGAACCATTTGAACCTACTAAAATATTAATAGGCTTCAGCTCTAAATCTAATTCTCGAATAGACTTAAAACCCTGTATTTTTATTCTAGTTACTGGATTACTCATTAATTGCTCAAATTTATATTTTATATAGATTATAAAAACTTTTTTTGTAATCTAGAGGTTTAACTGATTCTATCCTAATTTCCTTAAATACAAGTCCACGGTATTAGATAAAAGCATAGCCACCGTCATTAGTCCCACTCCACCAGGTACTGGCGTGATAAAAGAAGCTATTTCAGAAGCTGAATTAAAATCCACATCCCCTACTATCTTACGCTGCTCCAGCCCAGCTTCATTTAAAGCCATAATCGCGTTAATGCCTACATCTATCACTACGACTCCCGCCTTTAACCATGATCCTTGAATATAATTAGGTTTACCAATCGCAGCGACTATAATATCTGCATTTTTACATTCTTCTTCTAGATTAGCGGTGCGGCTATGAGCCATAGTAACCGTGGCGTTAGCTTGATTTAAGAGAATAGAAATCGGTAAACCTACTAGGGTACTGCGTCCTAGTACTAAAGCCTTTTTCCCCTCACAGTTAATCTCATACCTTTTTAATAACTCCATACAAGCTTTAGGGGTGCAGGGTTGTATAGCATTTTTAGAATTAGACAGTAATCTACCTAGATTAGCTGTCGTTAGCCCGTCTACATCTTTATCTACTGATATAGAATCTACTATTTCCTGTGTGTAAGGTCTTAAAGCCTCTGGCAGAGGTAGCTGTAAGAGAATACCATCAATTCCTTCGTCTTTATTAAACTTGACTATCTGCTGTAGAAGTTCTTCCTTAGAAATGCTCGCAGCCATAATTTTTTTTATAGATTTAATCCCAACTGCTTCGCACGATTTCTCTTTACTGCTCACGTAATAATGACTAGCAGGGTCATCACCAACTAAAATTACAGCTAGGCAAGGCGGTCTTGAAAATCTCTCATCAAGCTTATTCTCATCAGAAACAGTAAAAAATTCATTGATTTTTTTCTTTAGTTCTTCTTTAATTTCAGCCGAAATTTTCTTACCATCAATTATTTGAGCGGTTTTTAGCATATTTAGAGATTTTAGCTTTAGCGAGTGAAATAATCCATAAAGTTTTCTGAGTCTATGATTTTTATTTCTTTATATTCAGGATAGTTTTTTAAGCACTGTGAAGGTGTTTTAGCAGATTTTTTAGGACTGAACAAGGCATTGAGTCTTTCTCCGTCATGTGAGCGGTTCACTTAGTGAGTTTGCTAATTCAAATGATGAAGAACCAGTTAATATTACATTAAGCTCTGGATGCATATCTAAGATTAATTTACCAGTCTTTAAACTCTCTCTAGATATCGCTCCCAATCAAAAATAAAAAACTAATCATATATACTAACCAAGCTGTATTGGTCGAGCTTGGACTGCACACTTCCACTTCTCATATAATCTATAAACTTCGCAACATTAGTCGTTAATTTACCAGCAGTAACTAAATAGAGATATCTAGACAGTGGATACTGACCTTGTTTCACCATATCCACCGCAATACTAAGATTACCATTTACATCTACACTAACTGGTGAAACACCTCTGTCATCAAACACTGTAGCTATATTCAGTATTTTCACATTACGGTTTTTAACATCACTTAAGCTAGCAAAAGAAATAGCATTAGGATCATTTTCTACAAGATCAAGAATCTGCTTAATATCATAAATTTGAGTAACATCATTAGAGAAAGCATCTCCATAAAGAACTCTCTCTTTAAAGAAGCTAACCGTACCATGCTCAAAGGTCTTAGAGTATTTCTTAATAGGAGAATCAAAGCCTTGAAAATCCCTCCATCTAATAGCTTCTTTAGAATATATTTTCTGAAGATCCTCTACTGATAATACTTCAACAGGATTAGCCTTATTTACTATAACAACTACAACATCAAAAGCTATTTTATGATCAACTAGTTCCCTATTAGAAAGTTTCACTGCTTTCTTCCTTTCTGCAACTGTAGGTATTCTCGAACAAGAGGCTACATCAATTTTTCCATCAATTAAATCATTAATCGCAATCGTAGAATCTGTTACTTGAAGATTAAGATTAAGTCCTGGATTATCAATTCTAAAACCAGTTTTATAATCTTCAAATACTTGAATTAAGGCTCCAGAACCCTTTACAACTATATCCTTAGATTTGGAAGCCACTGACAAAGAAGCTAACTGTCTATTATCAGACCTATATTCATTCATAAGTGAAGTGAGCTGAGTAGCGTTATTCATAAAGAATCTGTCATATATCATGTAACCTATAGACCCTAACAAAACAAGAAATAAAATAGGTGCCATACATCCTATAGACTTACTTTGTGGCGGTAGAGGCTGAGGTGAGGCTGTCTGAGACCTTGTCCCTGCCTGCTTAGGTTTTATCGGTTTATCACTAATTAAACTTTTAGTAAAATCATTTAACTTTAAATTATCAGAAATATATTCAATAGCTACATCAGACAGTTCACTAGCTTCTGAAATGCTTACGCCTAAATCCATAGATATAACATTTAAATCAGCTTTATAAAAGAAAACAAGCTCAGCAGCTCGTTTTACTCTTAAATAATTTTTATTTCTAGGAATTATATAATTACCCTGCTTATATAATTCCATTTCATTATTAGGTAGTGAAAGATTCTTAATTAGCTTATTTACTTCAAGAGCTATAGCTAGCATTTCTTTTTTGCTTGAAGGGCTAACTTCATCATCAGAATATAAATCTGTGTGAGTAGAGAAATCCAACAAGGACAGCACTATCTTTTTTTTAATTTCGTTTTGTGACAGTGCCATCTACTATGAATCTAAATTTTTCATTACTAAAGCATAAATAAGGTTCAGAGTCTCCTCCGTAACCGATCTTCCAAAAATCTCTTCGACAAGAGTAGATACAAGCTCTCTATCTTCACCATCCATGCTTAAGATTTTATTCTACATTGGGTAACTAGCCAAAATCCTAATTTTGATAAAAAAAGGCATTTACTAGTTATAATTCAGGTGTGAAATTAATTATTGGGCTAGGAAATCCAGAAGATAAATATAAATCAACTAGGCATAACGTAGGTTTTGAGTATTTAGATTATTTAACTAAAAAATATTCCTTAGATTTTAAACAAGATAAAAAATTTCAAGCTTTATGCTGTGAAATTAATGAAAATACTCAGAAGAAAATATTTAACAAAAGTATAGGCGAAGGCATTATTCTACTTAAGCCTTTAACTTATATGAATCTTTCTGGTTCATGTGTCCAAAAATTCTGTAGTTTTTACAAAATTAAACCTGAAAATATTTTAGTTATTCATGATGAACTAAGTTTAGATTTTAAGACAGTCAAATTCTCATTCGGTAAAAGTGCTGCTGGTAACAATGGTGTCGCAGATATTATTACTAAACTCGGTAATAAAAACTTTTCTAGAATTAGAATAGGCATAGGACCCAATCCCCAAGGAGATGAAAGAGCTAATTATGTTCTAAGTAAATTTAAAAAAGAAGAAATAGAATCACTATCTAATATATTTTCAGACTGTGATTATGTTTTAAATCAATGGTTAAATGAGCCTTTAGATAAAATACAGAGTCCTAGTAAAGATCAGAAGATGAATTCCAATGTTAAACTAAAAAAGAAAATGAAGTATAAACTGAAAAAAGGTCTCACGCTCTGGTTAACTGGTTTATCTGGTTCAGGTAAAAGTACTATCGCAAACGCACTAATAGGAAAGCTTTCTAAAAACAATCAAGATTTTCCCTTAGAGATGCTTGATGGGGACGAGATTAGAGAACATTTAAATAAAGATCTTGGTTTCGAGAGAAAAGATAGAATTACAAATATACAAAGAATCGCTTTTCTAGCAGGAAAAATGTCTAAACATAATGTTTTAGTTATAGTTCCAGTGATAGCTCCTTATAAAGAAGCTCGTGAATTAGCTAGAACTTATAGTAAAAACTTCTTAGAGGTTTTCATAAAAGCCAGTCTAGAAAAAGTAGAGGAAAGGGACGTGAAAGGATTATACCAGAAAGCAAGAGCTGGTGAAATTAAGAATTTCACTGGAATAAGTGATCCTTACGATGTTCCAGAAAATCCAGATCTAACTCTTAACACAGAAGAGACTAATATAAACGATTCTGTAGAAAAACTTTTGAACAAGTTAATTGAACTAGGCTATGTAGAAAACTTGTCAGAGTAATTTTATAAAAAGGTTTTCTACAAAACTCATATAAAATTTTTATGTCAAGTAACTTAGCAAGAAATTATTATATAAGTTTTCAACAAGCCTTAAAATCAATTAATAAAACTGTTTCAAGAGTTTTAAACAGTTTCTACAAGATAAATTACTATTAGTTTTATAAATATATTTAATTAAGTTATTTATTATTAAAAAGAAATCTTAGTTTTATCTTTTAAAAACCTGATATATTTTGTAAACATGAAATTAACTGTTTCTCAGAAATTATTAGATAAAGCCATAAAATCCGTTAATAAAGCAGTTCCTGCTAAGGCGCTTCAACCGATTCTGAATAATATTTATCTTAAGACACTTGATAATAAATTATTAGTTAATGCTACCGATTTAGATTTTTGGATAGAAGCTACTATTCCATCAGCCAATCTAGAAGAAGGTTCTATAGCTGTTTCCGCTAAAAAAATAGAAGAAATATCTAGTAAGTTTTTTGATGAAGAATTAAATTTATCTTTTGCAAATGAAAGTAAAGTTCTTAAAATTGGTTCAGAGAAAATAAAATTTGATTTAATAGGTTTTCCTGGTGAAGACTTCCCTGCTTTTGAAAAACCAGATTTAGAAGACCAGTCACCAATTGTTATTAACAGACAAGAATTTTTAAATTTTATAAATGTAGTTCAAATTTCCGCTTCTAGATTTGATCTTAATAATATTTTAGGCGGTGTTTATATAGCTATTCGTGAGGAATATAATCAGGCACTTGATTCTAAAGAATACTTTTTAGATTTAGCTAGTTCTGATGGTGGCAGGCTTTCAGCTTTCTCTTATAAATTACCTGATTTAAAAGAATCTAATTTTAAGCATAAAGTAGTCATAGTGCCGATTAAGATTATGCTTGATATTCAGAAGATTTTGGATACCAGTATTGATGATAATTTAAGTATCTATTTTCTTTCTTCACAGGTAGTTTTTAAAACAGAAGATAGATATATAGTAACGAGATTACTAGAAGGTAAATATCCTAATTACTTAGAATTAGTTCCTACTGGACATGATAAAAGAGCTGTTATAGACAGAAAAGAGTTTCTCTCCGCTTTAGAGAGGGTTTCAGTTATGGCAAATGAGATAACTAATATGGTTAAGCTTAGTTTTATCTCTGAGATATTGAAGTTAGATAGTAATAATTTAGATTTTGGTAATGCCACTGAAACTATTTCTCTGACTCATTATCAAGGTGATGATATTGAAATTAATTTTAATATTAAGTACCTGATTGACTTTCTTAAGGTAGTAGATTCAGAGTTAGTTATATTTTTAATTCACCATAAAGAAAGCCCAGCGATTATTAAGCCAGAATCAGGTGCTGAGCATATTTATGTTATTATGCCTTTGAAGGCAGGGTGAGCTTACTTTATTATTAAAGCACTAGGCTTTTTAAGTAGGAAGTGGATTTGGTCCCTCTACTGTTAATCCATTCTGTATCCATCTATTAAGATGAAAAGCTATTCCCTCATGTAAAATATTTGATAACTTTTCTAATTCTTCTCTTACTTTTTTAGGACTAACTGTTTCATTTCTTATTTTTGTAAAATTCTTTGCGAGCTGATCTAATTGATCACTATTATTTTCTCTTAAAATATCTTTAACATATTGCTAGGCAGCAAGAGCACCAGCTGGTTTTAATATTTCTGTCATAATCGCTCATTACATATATTTATGATAATTTTGTATAGTGGTATTTCACTAAAATAAAAATTTTCATTGTTACAGTGATGATTCTATTAAAAAAATGTCTAAAATGACATTTTTATCTGTGTAATAATGTCATGATTTAACACTATTATCTATGTAAAAGTGTCATAATTGTTTTTATGAAGCGTGAAATATATAAACAATTGCTTATTTGGAAAAGTAGTAAGAAAAGAAAGCCGCTGATTTTAAAAGGAGCAAGGCAGATAGGTAAAACACATATTTTAAGATCATTTGCTAAACATGAGTTTGAAGGTTTTCATTATTTTAACTTTGAAGAAGATGATAGGCTCTCTAGTTTTTTTAATGATGATTTAGATCCAGAGAGGATTATAAAAAATATTTCTTTATATAAGGAGAAGAAAATTAATCTTAAAAAAGATATTTTGATTCTAGATGAAATACAAGCTTGTCCTAGAGCTTTAACTAGCCTTAAATATTTTTATGAAAAAATACCAGAATTAGCTGTTACAGCAGCAGGGTCTTTATTGGGTGTTACTTTAAATGAATTTTCTTTTCCTGTTGGGAAAGTAGATACTTTAGAAATGTATCCGATGTCTTTTAGAGAATTTTTATTAGCTTTAAGTAAAAAAGATTTAGTTGATTTTTTAGACAAGGTAAAAGATGAAATACCAGAACCAATACATGAGAAGCTTTGGGATATATTTAAAATTTATCTTATCGTAGGAGGTCTTCCTGAAGTGGTTTTAGAGTATGTAGAAAATAAAAATGAATCAAAGAATGTATTTAAATTAGTAAGAGAGAAACAGAATCAATTAATTAATGATTATATGGCTGATATGGCGAAACACTCAGGTAAAGAAAATTCTCTGCATTTAACTAAAATATGGACTCATATTCCTTTGCATTTAGCTAGGGATATAAATGGCTCTGCGACTAAATTCCAATTCAAAGGAATTATTCCTGAAAAGAATAGATATTCAAGGCTCGCTGCTGCTATAGATTGGCTTGATGCGACTGGATTGATTATTAAAATACCTATTCTTGAAAAGGCTGATTTGCCATTAAAAGCTTACACCAAGGAAAATACTTTTAAATTAATGATTTTTGATGTAGGTATTTTAGGAGCTTTAAGTAAAATTTCTCCTTTAACTATTCTTGACTATGATTATGGTTCTTATAAGGGTTATTATGCTGAGAACTTTGTAGCTATGGAACTTTTAAGCTTTCAAGGAAATGATAAAACTTTATATTCATGGAAGGAGAATCAATCAGAGATTGAATTTTTGAAAGAAATAGATGGAAAACTTTACCCTATAGAAGTTAAATCTGGTCATATAACTAAATCTAAGAGCTTATATTCTTTTTCTCAGCGTTATAAGAATATTGGTTTTAAAACTATTTTAAGTGCTAGAAATATAAAAATAGATGAATTAAATAATCTTAGAAAATATCCTCTGTATTATGTTTCATGGGTTTTTAAATGCTAAGATCCAAATCATTTATTTATGTATATACTGTCACAAACGGGAGTTGCGAGAGAACTGTTTACAAATAAGATCAATTAAATATTTATGAAAAGGTGTCTCTGGACTGACTTCACCTATAATTTTAGACATTTTATATCCTAGATGATAAGTGCCAACAAGGATTGCAAAGACTATAAGTCCATAATTTATGATTAATGCATTTATTTCTTCTATATTAGGCATTTTTTTCTATCCTTTTATCTAAATCTATTAAAACTTCATATCCTTTGATAAATAGCCCAATACCAACAATTAACATTAAAGCAATAACTATTAATTTTGTCATTCCTAATCTATTAATTAAGATGCTCTGTGCTTGTCAAGAAATAAAATATAATCACAGAGCAAGGGCTACAAAAGGCAAGCCCAGCCGTTTTAAATAAATCAGCCCTAAATTTCTCTGATTCAAGCCATATACACATACTTTTAATTTTGCTTTTTAAGCTTAAAAAATTTAAGGGGTCATTTTTCCCAAAAGCTAAACTAAAAAAACTAGAAAAATTTCCAGACTATAATTAGACTATGGGTGTAAAAACAATATCTTATTTTTTCTCTATTTATTTTAAAGACGAATTATCTAGTCAAGGTCCTACTTGGAAATCCAAATTTGATATTGAGATTAGAGAAGCTTTAACAAATTTATTTGAACAGCAAGCTATCTTGCATCCAGCTCCACCAGCCCTCGGAATACCATAAGAAATTATTAATGACATTTCTCTTATTAGCCTAGTGTCTAAAGATGGATTCTATGAATGTAGTGCTACAAAGAAAAAAATAAATTTTAATTGGAGATTGGATGATGATGAACAAAATAAAGATTTCAGTAAACAGAGATCACACTTTAAAAGTTTGTTTAATTTTGCAAAGAAATTTCAATCACCCATAACTCGTATCGCAGTAGTAGCTAGTTATTCCGCCAATTTAAAAGATTTAGCCGCAGAGCATATTAAACAAAATTTTTTGAATCTTAATAAGGTAAGTTTTGAGATTAAAGAGGCTTCTTTACGCTATGTTGAACCTGTTAATAAAGAGAAATTAAAAATCAATAATATCACTGAATTTACAGCAGCCTATGATGCAAAAGAAATCTTGATTAAAAGAGATATCAATACCTCGCATTTAGAAAATTATGATTTATCTGATGATACTTTATTTAAAATATTTCATGAATTTATCAATCAAGAGTTAACTCAAAGTAATGTTAAGAGGTTAATTAAAGATGAGTAGCTCTTCTGGTGCTTCAGGTAATTTTGATCAAAATTCACCAGATCCAGAAAAATCTGCAGAATTACCAGAAGAGATAAAAAATAGTCTTTTAAAATGGTTCTCAACTAAAGAATTTGCACAATCATCAGAAGAGGCAAAAAATTATCTTTTTAACCGAGTGTCACAAAATGAAGATAAACCACAGCAAGAAATTCGGACACAGAAATTCGAAGCAGAAAGAGAGGTGCATGCCTTAAAAGAAGAGGTTGAAAAATCTAAAAAAACACTTGATGAAAAAATTAGAGAATCTAAAAAAACACTTGATGAAGAAATTAGAGAATTAGAGCAAAAATTTCAAAAAACACTTGATAAAAAAATCACAGATCAGCAAACTCAAATTATTGCTCTCTGCGGAATTTTTGTAGCCATCATTGCTTTCGTAACTAATAACGTCACAATTTTTACTAAAGCAGATAATCTTTATCAAGCACTAGTATTTATGGTTATTTTCTTTATATTAACCGCAGGGATAATTTTAATCAGTCATC
>JBJTTW010000162.1:0-11158 GCA_046080385.1 bacterium | reverse complement strand
AGGATGCAACAAACTACCCAGTTTTGATCAAGTAAAGTAATTTACTTAGATCGTGAGGCTCTCTAGGAGAGCCTCCTCTTCTCTTTTACTAATCTAACATTTATTTGCTAGATCTATTTTTAAAGATACAAGGATCCACTGAAAAATGAAATTTCTTCATCACTTCCTTAATCGATTTTTAATCTACAATGGTATAAGTCCATGTTTTCAAGCCAAAAGCTTCAATCAGCTCTGATAATTCTCGCATTAGCCTTTGCGACGTTCTTTTTATGGACTAAGCCTAGTTTTAAGAATTATCTAGCTAAAAATCAGGAAATTAAGAAATTTCGTGAAGTTTTAAGTGAGCCGAAAGCCACTAAGCAAGAGCTCGCTAAGTTAAAAGCTGAATTGAAATCTATAGTCGATGAGATAGTCGTTCTAGAAGATCAGATACCTATGTCAGAGGAAAGAGGCTTTTTGGTAAAGGATCTTGAGGATTTAGCTTTAAAGCATGAGATAAATTTGATTAATTTTTTACCTAAAAATTCTGTACCCGTTAATTATGATGGTTTTGAAATAGATAAAAGATTAAAAAGTAAGGCAAGGGGAAAGACTCTTATTAATGATAGTTTTTTTGAGCCGAAAGTTTTAAAAACCTCTATTAGCATAGATTCTAAAGGCTCATTTGAAAATTATTTAGCCTTTTTCTCTGAATTAAATCAGTCTTATCGCGCTGTTGAAGTCAGCGACTTAGTGATAAGTAGAAGTGGTGAGAAAGCTGGTATGGGCGAAGACCCGCGTTTTTCAGTTAAACGTTCACGTGGGACTAGTTTAAAGGAAAAAAAATCACCAATTTTAAATGTGGCTTTTACACTGCAATCCTACACTTCCATTTCTGCTGATGATAGACTCTTAATGCAGGCTGAGAATGGATTTTAATAAATTTATATGGAAAAGATAATTTCTCCACGTGGTACCAAAGATATACTTCCGTCGGAATCTGCTCTTTGGCAGTTTATAGAAGCGAAGGCTATTGAAACCTTTAGCTTAGCTGGCTTTGAAGAAATACGGACACCGATATTTGAACATACTCAGTTATTTTCTCGTGCTGTAGGTGAATCTAGCGACATAGTAAATAAAGAGATGTATACCTTTGCTGATCGTAGTGATAGATCTATAACTCTAAGACCAGAAGGCACTGCTGGTGTAGCTCGTGCTTTTATTGAGCATAATTTAGATCGTGGCTCTCGCCCGCAGAAACTATGGTATAGAGGCCCTATGTTTCGTTATGAACGCCCGCAGACTGGTAGATACAGACAGTTTTATCAGATTGGGATGGAAGCCATCGGACTAGAGGCACCTTTTATTGATTTAGAAGTGATTAAACTTGCTTATAACTTTCTTCAGGAGCTGGGTATAGAAAATCTCACTTTGGCTATTAATTCGATTGGTAGCGGAGCATCAAGAGAAGCTTATCGTCAGCAGCTTTTAGCTTTTCTTTCTGAATATCAGGATGATATCTGTGATGATTGTAAAAGGCGTATGCAGCAGAACCCACTTAGGGTTTTAGATTGTAAAGTACCAGAAGATCAAGCAATATATAAAAATGCGCCCCTGATTTATGACTCTTTCGATGAAGACTCGAAGCAGATTTTTGAGCAGATGAAAACAGGATTAGAGGCTTTAGGCATCAGTTACACTATAGATTCAAGTTTAGTTCGTGGTCTAGATTATTATAGTCACTGTGTTTTTGAATTTAAGACAGATGATAAGGGCTTAGGGCAGCAAAGTACGGTACTCGCTGGTGGACGTTATGATAATCTCATTTCAGAGCTTGGAGGGGGTACTAGCCCAGCCGTGGGCTGGGCATTAGGCATGGAGCGAATCGCTTATCTCTTAGAAGCTAAGAAATTTCCTGAGACTAAAAGAGTTTATATAATTTCAGATTCAGCGATAGAAGCCTCTAAATTAGCTCACCGATTACGCTCTGATGCGAAAGTCTTAGTGGAGTATGATTTTGAAGAGGCTAAGGTGGCAAAGCAGATGAATAAAGCTCTTAAGCGTAATGCTAGCCATGGTATTTTCTATCTTGAAGATGAGCGTAAGTCCGGAGGCTATCTAGTTAAGGATTTTCAGGCTAAGACTGAATTAAAAGTAAATTCTTACGCTGAATTACTTAGTTTTTTTACATGAGATTCGCTTTAACAAGAAATTTCTCCTTAAATCGGGTAATAATATTAGAGTAATGTTGTTGTTTAAAATCAACGGCGTACCTTATCGGAAAAGTTAATGCATAAGGTTAGTTTTAGAGAAAAATTATTATGTGCTTTCTGTTATATGGGAGCATTTTTTAGCATTATTGCTTGGTTTCCACTTTTGTGGTTAATAATTAGTAATCTCAGAAAGGTTTATATCAAAGAGTTCGTCCGCTATCACTGTTACCAAGCGATTTTATTTAATATGCTTGCTTATTTTTTACCTGATTTATTTAATCTATTGACTAGTTTTCTTAGTAATTTACTTAGCTTAATGGTCGTGTTTGACGGTACTATAGCTATGATTAGTTCATTAAAAGCGTGGATATTAACTACCTATCATTTATTTATTCAGTTCGTTTCAGCTTATGCGATTATTTGGACACTGAGAGGAAAGTATACTTATCTCCCACCCATATCTCAGGCAGTAAATTCTATATTACGCTAATAGGCACTGTTGTCGAACTACAATTTCTGCGTTTTCGTCATCCTCATGATCCTCATGTACTTTGAGTACACTGCGGTCATTCGTCCTCCTCAGCCTTGAACTTGCACGCTCGACAACAGTGCCATGCGAGGATTGTTGGCGAACTACAATTTCTGCGTTTTCGTCGTCCTTATGATTGCTCATGTACGCTTGCTACACTCTAGCTTTTCTTGGAAATAATGTAAAACAGCAGGAATTACTGAAATGATTACTATGCCTAGCACTATAGGTAGTAAATAATGCTCGGCACCTGGAATAGCCTTGCCTAGGAAATATCCTGCACTTGTAACCCCTACTCCCCAAAGCACGCCACCGATTAGGTTATAGCGAAGAAAGTTTTTATAATCCATTCCAGCTAGCCCCGCTACTATCGGAGCGAAGGTGCGAATTATTGGTATAAATCTTGCAAGCACTATGGTTTTTGCACCATGTTTTCTATAAAAATTCTCTGTCTTTAAAAGATTTTCTTTACGGAAGAAAAAGAAATCTTCTTTCTGGAAAAGCTTTCTGCCAAATTTATGACCGAATGCATAACCAACATTATCACCAAGAACGGCTGCTAGAAAGCAACCTATTAATAAAACAGGTAAAGAAAAGAACCCCTGCGAGGCTAAGAAACCTGCCATAAACAAAAGGCTGTCACCAGGCAGGAAGCAACCAAAGAACAGACCTGATTCTGCGAAAACTATTCCAAAAATTCCAGCATAGCCGATGTTTTGAATTAAAATTTTTAAATCTATTTCCATATTTTCTATCTGATACTAAAATATCATTTCATACCAAAATACCATTTTAATCTGAAAAAGACTTTTATATGTCCCTTGCGCAGTCCTAGTTTCGGACTGCTTGGACTCAAAAGAATTTTCCAGAATGGTATTAGTCTAGAAAATACTTTGGTATGTACCTTGTACAGCCCTAGTTTCGTACCGCTTGGGACTTAAGCAATCCGCTGAAAAATGCTGTTTTTAGCATTTTTCGACCCCGACCGAGATATAAAACCTAGCTCGGGGAGCGGATCCTTAACTTCTTCATCTGACAGTCCGTGATGAAAAATTTCATTTTTCATCACTTCCTTAAGCAGAGATATTATGTGCGTTGATAATGACTACAGGACAAGTGGCTTCATGTAAAATCCTTTCTACACTTGGTCCAAGGAACAGCCTTTCTGATGCTGGCTTAATTTCAGTACCGAGAATTAAAAGATCTACTTTTTCATCAGTAGAGGTTTTTAGAATCTCAGCATCTACGTCATTAGCTATTTTAACCTTCCCTTCAGCTTTAATTTTATAGAATTTTCCTAAATCCACTAATTCATCTACAAGGGAGCGAGCTATTATCGCCTGAATATTATGGGCTTTATTATAAATAAAATTCCCCCAATAGTTTTTATCCCTAGCGATGACATTTAAAATTGTGACTGAATCTTCAGGGGCTGCTGTGAAATAAGCTAATTCAGCTGCATTTCTAGAAGATATTGAGCCATTAGTAGGAATGAGAAAACGTTTCAATTGCCAGTCTTCAGCTATGTCTTTAGCGTAGACTACTGTTGTTATCATAGTCGGTGACATTCTAACTAAGGTATCCATTAAAGGTGAGAACAGTGATTCAGAATCTTTATGATTATTAACGGTGCCTAAAATTAGCATGTCATAATCTTTTTGAGCTTCAGCTAAAATTTGGTTAGCTATATCTCCATCTTTATCAAGAATTTTTTTAACTAACTCAGAAGCATTTAAGTCTTTACTGAGATCATTCAACATGATGCGTGCTTGATCTTTCTGGTCTTTGTTAACTATGCTTAAAAGCGTTATGGATAAAGAATTTTTCGTTGCTATTTTGGAGAGAAGAGAGAATTTAACGATTTGAATAACTAGATTATTATAATTGGTTTGCTCTGGATCAAATCTAATCGGTATTAAAACACGATTAATATTTTTAATCGTACTTAATTTAATCGCAGCTTCTTCCTGTAATCTTTCAATTTCATCGTCATCACTCTCTATATGCTTGAGAGTGTATCTTAATAGTATCGGTGCCATAACAGAAGTTACTATAGCCATTAGGACTATCATAGAAAATACTTCATTTGTTAAAATGCCGATGGAAAGCCCAATGGAAGCTACTATAATTTCCATACCACCTCTGGCATTTAATGCTGCACCATAGCTAAGTGCAGTCCAGTGGTCGTGCTTAGCTATATAGCGGCTTATAATATAGACTCCAACAATTTTACCGAAGCTTGCGATGAAAATAACTAACAAAGCAATCAAAAAAAGCCTAGTGTCTACTAAAGCAGATATATTCATCTTAAGACCTACTACAGCAAAGAAGATTGGTGTAAAAACACTCATCGCAAAACTACGAATCTTTTCCACAACGTTATGTGGCAGTCTTTGCATTTGTCCGAATATAATTCCAATTGCGAAAGCACCAAAAACTACTTCTAGATGCAGGGCTTGTGCAAGTGCACCCCACGCAAAAGTTAAAACTAAAACTAAGCTTAGAATTTTATCGTTATCATGGTATTTATCTTGAATAAAGGCAAGACTTTTTTTCACTACATAAAAGCCCACCGTAAAACTCAGCGCAATAAAGATTAGCACTTTAGCAATTGATGAAAATAAATTTATCCAAGTAAAGCCATTTGCAGCTACGATGCCCACTACTACAGAGAGTAAAGTCCAACCAATAGCATCATCAATCATTCCCGAGGCGATAATGATTTGACCAAGGTTTCTGCGAATTAATTTTAGATCGATTAAAACTTTTGCTATGACGGGAATAGCCGAAATTGACATCGCTGTTGCAATGAACAAAGCAAAGACAAGGCGATTATTAGAATCAGTAAGAAGGTCATCTGGCAGAAATTGACCTAGGTAAAAGCCTGTAATAAACGGTAGTAATATTCCACCGAGAGAGATTAAAGCAGCAGTGCGTCCTCTGCGTGCAATGAAGTTTAAATCAGTCTCAAAACCAGTTATTAAGAGTAACAGAATCGCACCAATTAGGCTAATGGTTTCAAGTAAATAACCTTGTATTGGCGTTGAAGGAATTATAGTTCCTTGAAACCAAGGAATTAACCCGCCCAGAAATGATGGTCCTAAAACCACACCTGCAAATATTTCCCCTATTACAGATGGTTGTCCCCAGCGTTGTACTAGCTCTCCAAACACTTTTGCAACTAAGAGCAAAACAGCAATTTGTATAACAAGAGCCAAGACATCGGCATGAGCAGCCGAGCTTATTATATTCACATTTCTCCGATTAAGTACGAATTAACTTTCAACGATTATAACTTATTTTTTGTTTACAATCGTTGAAAGTCGAAATATCCTTAGAGTGAAGTTATTATATTAAATCTATTGAAGATTAAGACTATAGCGTACTTCTCAAGGCATTAATAGCAGCATTATGGGAGTTAATTTGAGTTTGCCACTGACCTATTTTAGAGGTATCAGGTTGAGGTTTAGCATTTTCCTGTTGAATCTGATTTTGGTAGAAACTAAGCATCCCTTCAAAGACATCTATTTGCATTTGAGCTATTCCGTCGTTAGCATAGATTCCAGGTGAACCTCTTCCAATATCTCTAACGAGAACATTTGTAAAGCTACTTGAATATAATACTCCGTTGAATCGAATATGATCGTTAGAGAATTTAGATATAGCGTTTCTTGCGAAAGTGCTGTAATCTCTGTTATTTATGGAATCAGGTTTTTCGTTAAATGTTTCTTTTAATGACTGAAAGAAATCTCTTGTTAAGTCACCTTCTGTTGCAGAATTAAATATATTATCTACTCTTCTTAGTATTGTATCTATCAGGAAGTCTCTGTTTGTAGTTAATATTAAGTTAGTAAGATCAGGTGAATTTTGAGCCTCTAGTATTCTAGTAAAGTCAATAATTTCTTTTGCTGTACTAATGCTTTTTGCATCAAGGTTTGTATTTCTAAACCTACTTATATTTACAGCATAGTCTGGTCTAGATCCAAAGTAATTTGCAATTTCGATCAGGTTATTTGCAGATGTAGTGTCACCAGAGCTTACAAATTTACCATAATTAGTTAAAAATGCTAAGTTACTACCAAAATTACCGCCTCTAGTTATTAAGTCTACTGCTGCTATGGATTGAGCATTGGTTGGAGTTTGTCCCACTGGGAAGGTCCTGGCGAAAGCACCGTAAAGTCCTCTCTGTGTTGGGTTAAGCCCTCCAGTTACAGGATCTAGATCAGCGTTGATTGAAGCTAAGCGTTCATTAGCGTAATTTATTGATTCAATGACCTGCAGATCACTTTGGTTTAATTTTCCTAATTCTCTTAGCTGTAATCCCAGAATATCTTTGAAAACAAGCTTAGCATTATCATTTGCGTATAATGTTCCAAGATCGTATTTTACTGGATCTGCCATTATTTTAAGTAGGTCTCTAGAAAGAAGTCTGGCATCTTGTGCTTTGGTACTGCTTGTACTTGTTTCCACGTAAGTAGCAATTCTGGCTACTACTTGGTTAATGTCGCTAAAGCTAATAGTGGTATCTAAGTATTCTAAGAACATTGGCGGATCAATATTGACCCCTCTCGTGGCAAGATTTTCTAAAGTTCTAAAGAAAGTAAGATCATTAGGTCTGATTGCTTCATTGATGTATCTAGATTTCAGATAAATATCGTTTAATATGTTAAGATCTGTACTTGCTGCATTTGCCTGAATAAAATTAACATAGGATTTTGCGATATTACTATTTGTACTGCCTCCGAGATAATCAAGCATTTGGTTTTCCTGACTAGGGGTTAAAGATATATTGAGATTTCGGTTACTATAGTCTTCAAGGTATCTTATGCTATCTTGATTTCCACCTTGGTTAATAATTCCAGCATAAGTTTGAGCGATCTTAATATTCCCCTGAGTTCTTAAGAGATCAAGGAAAACATTTTCTTGAGTGTCGCTTAGTTGATCCGTTGCATTATTTGCAGCAAGTGTCGTAATTAAGGCTATCTTGGCATTTTTAACAGCATCTGTTTCATTACCGTTAAGGATATCTGAATAAGTTTGAGCGATTTTAATATTCCCTTCAGTTCTTAAGAGATCAAGGAAAACGTCTTCTTGAGTATCGCTTAGTTGATCCGTTGCATTATTTGCAGCAAGTGTCGCAATTAAAGCTATTTTGGCATTTTTAACAGCATCTGTTTCATTACCGTTAAGGATATCTGAATAAGTTTGAGCGATTTTAATATTCCCTTCGGTTTTCAAGAGATCAAGGAAAGTGTCTTCTTGAGTGTCGCTTAGTTTATCCGTTGTATTATTTGCAGCAAGCTGCACAATTAAATCTATCTTGGCATTTTTAACAGCATCTGTTTCATTACCATTAAGGATGTCTGAATAAGTTTGAGCGATTTTAATATTCCCTTCGGTTTTCAAGAGATCAAGGAAAACGTCTTCTTGAGTATCGCTTAGTTGATCCGTTGCATTATTTGCAGCAAGTGTCGTAATTAAGGCTATCTTGGCATTTTTAACAGCATCTGTTTCATTACCGTTAAGGATATCTGAATAAGTTTGAGCGATTTTAATATTCCCTTCGGTTTTCAAGAGATCAAGGAAAACGTCTTCTTGAGTGTCGTTTAGCTTATCAGTTTCATTATTCGCCGCAAGATCTTCTAGAACAGAAAGTTTAGTTGCTTTATTAGGGTCATTGCCCTCGACTAAATCACGGTAGGTTTTGGCTATATCAATATTAGTTTCATTGATTAAATAACTAAGGAATTTATTTTCATCATTTGAATTAGGAAGACCCGCTCCCTTGATGTAGTTATCAAGAAGATTAAGTTTTTCAGTTGGAGCATTGTTTCCAGCTAGGTTTATATAGGCTGTTAGCTCATTGCTATTTGCACCAATCGCCATATATTCAATTAGTTTTTTAAGTTTAGCCGAGTCATTGATATTTGGATCAATAGCCACACCTTCAATTATCGACTTGCTGATTGCAGTTAATTGTTCTTGACTGATTTTATTTTCTTTTTTAAGCTCTGCCGCTAACCTAACCATTGTTTCCGTTTCTTCGTCTAAGGCTTCGGTAATTTTAGAGCCTAGTGTAGCTGCCACTGCAGCACTATCTTCTTTAGTCAAACCAAGAGATAATAGAACCATTTCATTACTAGCCTTATCTGCTTTTGCTTTTAGGGTAGCGTTAATTGTAGCTGGAGTATTTTTAAAAAGTTTAGTTCGAAGATCGAATTCAACTGCTTCATTTAATTCATCTAACTGATTGGCTAATTCAGTAAATCTTTGCTTTTCAGCCACTGAAGCGAAAGATGAATCTGCTGTATTGGTAGCTATGTAATTATTGATCTCGCTTTGATCAGCATAATAATTTTCTAATTGTGAGTATATGGCTTGATTACTTGCATTAACGTTAGTCGTATTTTTAGCTAAACCACTGTACATTGCTAGCTTGCTTAAGTTAAGTGAATCTTGAGTCATAAGAGCATCAAAAGCACTTTCATTACGCCTGTCTCCTATTACCATTCTTAAAGCATCATAATCAGCAGAATCTACGTTACCGTCACTATTAAAATCTAACGCTACATCATCAGTGCCATTGATAATAGATGATTGTAAATTTCTGACTAAGTTTCCTACATTTGCTTGTGTTATAGAACCATCTGTTTTAATACCACCTAATGCCGCGACAGCTTTATCTATTGATCTATCACCGCGAATAATACCATTGATCAGGTCATAGTTATTAAACCACTGCTCTTCTAAAGCCCTGTATTGATCAGTCTCTCTAGCACCTGTTCCTAAAGCTTTATTTTGAAGTAAATAGGCTTCCATCTGATCGCCTATGTCCATTAAATCTCCGAATTTATTTTCAATTAATTTAACTTCTGGCTCAGAGATTGTTTTTATATTGTTGAAAAGACCAGCTCTAAGACCCCACATGGCATGATATTGCTGATTGGCTTGATTTACTAAATTAGCATCATATCTTATATCTGTAGTACCGAAACTCTTAACATTATCAGCAAAGTATTTAAGTTCTACTTTGTCAGCACCACTGACGTTATCTCTGACTCCATCCAAGTTTACATTTATACCAGTATGGTAATTTCCTATATCAGCATATGATATCTGTACAGCTTCACAGATCATATCCATGAGGCGAAGATCTTGCTGAGTTCCACCTCTCTGTCCGACTAGAAACACATTACTTTCATTACGAATAAGCTTAAAATAAGATAAAGATCTGTCATTCCACCAACCAGAACCTTGAGTACGATTACCTTCTTCAAGTATATCCATCATATACTCTGTTCGACTACTAGTCATATCTTGTATTTGCTTTAAAAAGCCACTGACATTAGTACCGTTCTTAAATGACCAGGCTAATGAGTTATCTTGTGAAATATCACCCGCAGATTCCGATTGAGCCCAATTAGCGTATTGATAATCTCTCCAGTCACTTCTTTGTTGGATAGTGTTACCAGCATTGTTATAAAAAGCATCTAAAGCTTCAAATTTTTCTTTAGTGGTATGCACATATCTACCATTACTAGCAAGGAAGGTTGATAGAACTGCCCTATCCTGGGTACTGTAATCTCCAGTAAAGAAGCTTTCTGTACCGATAGTGGTAAAAGCACTTGGATTAGTAGTTTTATCTACTTTAGTAGCTGCAAGAACATTCATCATATCGTTAAATGCAGCACGGCCTTGAGATTTGTTAAAATTATTAAATGCCAAAAGTGACTCCTCAAAGCTCATCTGACCATCATTATTAGTATCTATTTGATCGATTAAAATTTCTACCTTTGTAATTTGAGTGCTAGTTACTCCATTAGCGGCTAAAGCCGCTTTAATTACATCAAGATTTATTCCATCAACCTTATTACCATTTGCAGCGGCGTCGACCAATAATGTAGCAATCTCAGTAGTGCTAACAGCTCCATCGCGATTAACATTTGTTAATGCTAGCGCTTTTTGTTTCATAGAAGTTACACTGTTCATTGCTAATGCATATTTTGAATTATCGTTCTCATACAGCGCCTTAATCTGCGCGATATTGCTTTGATTAATAATATCGGTCTGCATGTCCTTAATGATGTTAGTATCTAGAGGATTGTAGCCATCAGTTTTCCATTGATTTACGACAGCGATATCTAAAGCATTAGTAGATGTCTGCATAGTATGAACAGACTCTACATATAGTCTAGTTCTTCTTGAGGCTTCAGCTTGAGCACTCAAGAGATTGGCTTCAGGAGAACCAATGCCTTTGTCCTTTACCGCTTTTGCTAATTTTTCATTAAATTCTATTTCATAATCATAGGTTTTTTCATATACCTTCATGTCATCAGCTTTCATTCCTCCAGAAAGCATTTTTAGCATGTCTTTAGCTTTATTTAATTTCATCGCTGCTACATTCACTGTAGAGAATGCATCACCGATCATTCCATTC
>JBJTTW010000161.1:0-1494 GCA_046080385.1 bacterium | reverse complement strand
TTCGGACTATTGATAGATTGTTTTTTTTGCATGAGAGAAATAATGCTATAAATTTTCTTGGAAAATAAGGGGTCATTTTTCCCCAAAATTCATTTTAATTTTCAAGGAAGTATAATAAACATTAGCCATGCCTTCAGAGCTTAAAAAACTACCTATAGGTATACAGTCTTTTCAAGACATTATTGAGAAGGGTTTTCTGTATGTAGATAAAACTAAATATATAAATAATCTTTTAGTATCAGGTAAGGGAGCGTATTTCCTTAGTCGCCCACGCCGTTTCGGGAAGTCACTTTTAGTTTCCACATTGGAAGCTATTTTTAAGAATAAGAGGCATTTATTTAAAGGCTTATGGTTAGATAGTTCTGAGTATGTCTGGGAAGAGTTTCCTGTAATTAAATTCGATATGTCTGCTGTAGAGAAAAGCACATCTGAAAAACTCTATTCAGGTCTAAGATCGGTACTTATGACTCATGCTATTAATGAGGGTATTAATTTAGATGAAAATAAAGGGGCATCTCTTCTGTTTCAGGAGCTTATCCAAGCCCTAGCTAAGAAATATAATCAGCAAGTAGTGATTTTAATAGATGAATACGATGATCCGATAATTAAACATATTAATGACCCAGAGATGGCTAATAAAAATAGGGAAGTGCTTCAGGATTTTTATAAAATCATGAAAGCAGAAGACGCTAATCTTCGATTCGTTTTTCTGACTGGTATTAGTAAATTCGCTAAAACCTCGATATTTTCAGGGCTGAATAATTTACTAAATATCAGCATGAGTGATAAATATGCTAATTTACTGGGTTACACACAGGAGGAGTTAGAGAGCTATTTCTCTGAATATATTTCTGAATTAGCTGAAAGTCATTCTCTGAGTGTAGAAGAGATACTAAATAAAATTAAGTTTTGGTATAACGGCTATAGATTTTCTAAAGCTGAGAATAAGGTATATAATCCTTTTTCTTGTTTACTTTTGTTTGAAAAGAAGGAATTTATTAATCATTGGTTTGCGACAGGAACGCCGACTTTTTTAATTGAATTAATTAAGCGCTCTAAGCTTGATTTACAGAGCTTTGAGGATTTGATTGAAATTCCTGAATATAATTTAAATGTCTATGATGTCGAGTCCCTGCCACTGATACCGATTATGTTTGATGCTGGTTATTTAACAGTAGTGCAGCAGTCATTAATGGGGAATGACATTATTTATGGTTTAAGTTACCCTAATTATGAAGTTAAGAACTCTCTGATAAGTGGCTTACTAAGTGAGTTTAGTGAAAAGGATAGTGGGAGTATTTCTCCAGAGCTGCTTCAGATATCACGAACTGTTATTAATAATGACTTAGAAAAGTTTTTTTCCCTGCTAAAATCCTATTTCGCCTCTATTCCTTATGATCTAATCCCTAAAAAGGATTTAAATGAAAAGTACTTCCAGCTTATCTTTTATCTATTAATGCGCGTAACTAGTTTTAGAGTGAATACCGAGGACAG
>JBJTTW010000160.1:0-6032 GCA_046080385.1 bacterium | reverse complement strand
TACTATTTGATTGAAAATTTCAGAAATTCTTTCTGCACCAATTTTTTTTCTTAATTTACAGAAATATGTATGATCTGGAGTATGTTCTGTTAGGCGAAATCCACAAAAATATTTTGCACAAACATTTTCTATTAAAAATCTTTCCATTTCTCTGTCTGAATGATTTTCAGCTTGCTGCAAAACTAGCATCTTTAAAGCAGATTCTACAGGATATGCCTTTTTCCCTGAATTACTTGAATAAATCGATTTAATCCCCTTTGCTAGTGACTCAAAATCTACTAGCTTTAACAGCTTTCTATACGTATGATCTTTTGGAACTAAATCCTCTAAAAGCTTTGAATGGAAATCTAATTGAAGAGACTCATTAGTAAACATATCTTCTTATATCCTATCATTAAAACCTAGTCCCGAAAAGGCTCTTGATCTGAATACTTGTCGGTATTTACTTGTTGGGATTGGCAACAGTCCCATAATAGGACTGGTAGTACCAGTCCTATTATCATAAAAAATAAACTAACTATACTTTCGCAAAGTCGTTTACTTCTTTTCTTAATGCTTTCTCAGTGTTAACTTCACCGTTCCAAGCTTGCTCTTCAATTCTTAACTCACCAAGTAAGGCTCTTGCTTGATATAACATCTGCCTTAAGTAATCTTGATCAGCTGTAGCAGTAGCTGCAAAACCTTCATTCCCATCATTTATTGCATCAAGCCAATCCGAACCTGGCCCATCGCCACCATCATCGATTAAGCCAGCTTTTTCATAAATGTTATATATTTTTCCACCAGCCATATTCTTACTAATACTACTTACAGTACTTGACGTATCACCTAATATTGATCTTTGTAGCTCACTCTCTAAAAAAGCTACTACCTGTTGCTGCGCATCCATCTTACTCCTAACTGTCGCTAGATACGCCGCTGAGTTAATTGCACCCATAATTTACCTCCGTTTTTTTGAATTATTATTGAAACTAACTGAAACCTTTATAAAGGATTCTCGTTAAGAGGTCGTTAAGGGAACAAAAAATATTAAAATTAATTTCTATCTCTTAATGGAACATATAGCCTTTCGTTATAACCAGTGTATACTTGCCTAGGTCTAGAGATTTTTTTCTTATCGAATTCATTCTGTTCTTTCCAGTGCGCTAACCAGCCTGGTAATCTACCTAATGCGAACATTACAGTAAACATATTTACTGGAATGCCGAGTGCACTATAAATAATCCCAGAATAAAAATCTACATTCGGATATAATTTACGCTCGACGAAATACGGATCTTTCAAAGCTTCTTCCTCTAAACCTTTCGCTATCTCAAGCAGAGGATCACTAATACCTAATTTATCTAAAACCCTATCACAGGCTTTCCTTAAAATCTTCGCTCTCGGATCGAAGTTCTTATAGACCCTGTGCCCAAAGCCCATTAATTTAATTGATGACTTCTTATCTTTAACCTTAGTCAGGAAAGACTTATAATTTTCACCACTATCATGAATCTGTTGAAGCATCTCTAGCACAGCTTGATTAGCACCACCGTGCAGAGGTCCCCATAAGGCGCTGATACCAGCTGACATACAAGCATATATACTTGCACCACTACTTTGCACCATGCGAACGGTAGAAGTACTACAGTTCTGCTCGTGATCAGCATGCAGAATTAAGAGCTGATTCATTACTTTAACGATTTCATCATCAATATAGTACTCTTCAGAAGGCACTGCAAACATCATATTCATTATGTTTGCGCAATAAGTAAGTTTATTATTAGGATAAATTAAGGGCTGACCTATGGATTTTTTATATGAAAAAGAGGCTATAGTTCTTAACTTCGATAAAATCCTAATTACATCTAAATTAATCTGTGCTTCAGTCGGAGAGCTGCTTGCATCATTATAGTAAGCAGCAAGTGAACAAGTCATGGATGATAAAATCGCCATCGGATGAGCTGTACTAGGATAACCAGCAAAAAAATGAATCATATCTTCATGTAACAAAGAATGCCTAGTTAATCCCTCAGAAAAATCATCCATCTGCTCCTTAGTCGGGAGTTCACCATAAATCAGTAAATAGCAGACTTCCACGAAAGTCGATCTTTCCGCTAAAGCCTCAATATCAATACCCCTGTAACGCAAAATACCTTTTTCACCATCAATAAAAGTAATATCGCTTTGGCATGAGCCTGTATTCATGTAACCATTATCCAAAGTAATTAAACCTGTGTCGGCCCTTAAATTAGAAATATCAATAGCCTTCTCTTGTTCAGTACCCTCTACTACAGGCAGTTCCACGACTGTTCCGTTATATTCTAATTTAGCTTTTTCTGTAGAGCCTTTATTATTATTAATTTCCTTAATTTCTAAGTCTGTCGTCATGCTTTTAATTTTCCCAAAAAGTTCTTAATATGGCTAGTCTTCAATTAGTATTATTTAAGAATCCGCTGAAAAATGCCATTTTTAGCATTTTTCGACCCCGACCGAGGTATAAAACCTAGCTCTGGGAGCGGATCCTTAACCTCTTCACCTGACAGTCCGTGATGAAAAATTTCATTTTTCATCACTTCCTTAAGGAACTAATAAAAAATTCTACTTCAATGGCATGTAGCCGAACAAACAAGTTCAAGCATTTTTAAGCGGATTCTTAAAAATACTAAATATCTCCTTACCTTTCCGCACTAAGCTAATACCTGGCACAGAAGAAACTAAAGTCGCTAAAAATACAGTAACCGCAATAGCGAAGCTATGATCAAAGCTAACTCCAATAATACTCAATAAAAATACATAAGTAGCTTCACGTGCACCGAGTCCTTTTACCGCAGGGATTACATAACTAACGAGCGTAGCGAGCGGCACGACTAAAAACCAATACCAAAAAGGTATCTGCGTTACACCCACAGCTAATGCTGAAAAAACATTTACCGCCATTAAAAAAACATGCGTAATAAAAGTCCACAATAGAACTATCCAAACAGAACGCCTATGCACTATAAACTCGCTTACAGCGATTTTAATTTTCTGAAATATCGCAAGAGGAATAGGAATTTTAATCCATATTTTGTAACCAAAAAATGCAAAAAAAGGCACTATGGATAAAATAAATAAAGCCTGAATAAGTCTCTCTGGCATAGTGTTAGATAAATTTTGTGAATAAATAAAAATCAAAGAAAGCGGGAAAAAAAAAAACATCATAGTAAAGCCAAATAATCTTTCGAGAATTACCGTCAAGCCTGCTGAAAGCCAGTCATGATAATGCTTAGACTTTGTAGTGCCTTGAGAAGACTGCTGTGAATCTTTAACTTCTGCGTTTTCATCAATACGCTGCTTATCAGCAGGATGTTTTAAAGTACCTAGATAAAAGGCTCTCAAAGCATCTCCACCTACATTACTGGGGAAAAAATTATTCGCGAACATACCTTCGAAATACCAAAGTAAACCAGTCCAATAGGAAATTTTATAATTAAAACCTTTAGTTATAATCCACCAACGATAAGTATTCGTCACAATGGTAAGTACACTAAAGAAAGAGGCTAAAGCAAAGAGCCTTAAATCGAGTCGTAAAATCTTATCCATAAAACTTTTAGGATCAAATTTAAATACCTGCAAAAAAATCACTACTAATAAAGCAGATACTAGTAATCTAATAATATTTTTCTTTAAATCCTTAATTTTTTAGCCTCTTTGATATTTTAATAAATTTTATAAACGCTCTTAATTTCCACCTAAGTAAATAACTGGATTTTTAGGCTTACCCTGCTCTCTAACCTCGAAATGCAGATGAGGACCAGTAGCATAACCAGTAGAACCTTCAAAACCAACTACCTCACCCTGTTTCACCCTAGTACCTACCGCAACCTTAGTCGAAGATAAATGAGCGTAAAGAGTAGAAAAACCTTTAGCATGATCAAGAATTACAACCTTGCCGTAACCACCATACCAACCAGAATATATTACAACCCCACCTTCAGAAGCTTTTATAGGTGTACCATAAGGAGCAGCTAAATCAATACCGCTATGCATACTTCTTACACCAAAGATGGGATGCCTTCTAGGACCGAATGGAGAAGTTATAGGTGCTCGAACAGGATAGCTAAATGAGCCTGTAGATTCAGGATTATCATTCTTACCAGTCGAAAGCTCAGAAATCTTATAAACAAGTTTAATCGACTCTCTCTCTAACTGCCTCTCTGAACTCTCATACATAGCCGTTTCTTGACGAAGCTTAGAAAGTATTTCTTTTTGTTTTTTCTGCTGGTAAACTATATCCTCTTCAATATTCTTTAATTTACTCGTAATCTGCTCAATACGCCTAGTCTCTTCTTCTAACGAACTTCCATATTTGGCTATATCCTCAGACTGAGACTTAAGAGTATCTAAAAGCTTCTTATCAAAATCCATAACTTTTCTCTGAAAATATAGATAATCCATATAATCAGTAGGACTCTGTGAGCGAATTAAGCTGTCAATAAAACGTAATTGGCTTTTCTTATAAATAGCGACCACACGTTCTTTAGCCTTCTCTTCAACTATGGCTTTTTTATCATTTAATTCATCTAAACGGGCTTTCGTTTTTTTCCAAGCCTCATGATTAGAACTTAAATAACGGCTTTGAACAGCTACCTGCTTTCTTGCATCAGTTAATTTATGATCAATCTGCCTTAGAGTTTTAGACGCCTCGGCTTCTTTTAATCTTGCCTGTTTTATCTTCTCAGAAAGCGTACTCTTCTGTTCATTGATATCATCCAAGATTCTTTTCTTTTCATTTACGCTTAAAGACTGCTTACCTGTTAAATCAATTAAAGCGAAAAGCGGCAAGATACTTGTAAGCAAAAAGCTCGCAAGCACAGCAAGAATAATAATCTTGGTAAATATATTGCTTCTCTTTTTGGAGTGCACGTCAAATATTATAACTTTTTAAGACAAGATCATTCAAAATTTTAAGAAACATCTTAGCTTTACATTTTATTAAGAGTGCCATTTTATTAGGCTGGAGCGAGTGAGTTTGATTTTGGTCTAAGAACACTCATAACAGTCGGTATTAATTCCTTTAAATTCTCCCAACTAATTTTTTTATTATCGAGACCAGCTTCCCCTCTCTCATTAGATATACGGTATAAAATCCTGCCTAAACTACCGAAAGCAAAACTTAAAGGATCTAAAGCCGATTTATGTTTTTTCCCAATAGTATCAGAGAATATATTAACCAAAGCTCCCATACTTTGAGCATAACCAGATAAGCCAAAGAAGATTCTACCTGACAGTATATGACCAGGCTTCATCCCCTCAAAACCTTGGCACATCCCACCTAAGCTTCGCAAAGTAGTACCCACTGCTCTACCATTAGCCCCAAACAATTTCTCTAAAATTCGAAAGGAAATTCCACCAGTAAAAGCTAAAGCTGAACCAAGAACCCCCATCATCGCATGCTCATGCTTAAATAATCTTTCAGTAAAAACCTTAGGGCTTGTGAAAAAATTCTCTTTAATTTTACTTAGACCTAATTTTATATGAGACTTGTATTCATCCATGTTTTGGAAAGATTCTTTTGAATTCATGATATTTAAAGAATGAGCGAAAACATACCAAGCAAGAGACATCCAGCCCCTATCATTATAATGATCTTTACTTTTAGACACTGCTAAAGCCAGCCAATCTCCAGCATGCCCAAAGGCGTTAATATAATCCTTGCGTGGATAGAGTTTACAAATATTTTTCAAAGAATTTAAAGCCTGAAAAACGCGATTACCTTTATCAGCAAAGCTACTAAAGCCTTTTATAAACCCCTCTGGTAATTTCAATATACGTGATTCAAAAATAGAAGCACCAAATAAAGAGACTAAAATACCATTAGAAATACCGTCCAAAGTAGTATTAAACAGCTTATTTTTAGCAAGAGCATCTATAGTGGTCTGAAGAAATAGGGCCAAGAAAATGTAAAAAGAGAAGGGTAAGGTAAGAGAGGAGAGAGTACCATGCCCCGAGGCAAGCCATATAGTTCAGAGTTCAAAGCGAAAGTAGTAATAGAGTCTTTGCGAGAGGAT
>JBJTTW010000159.1:0-5798 GCA_046080385.1 bacterium | reverse complement strand
CATTTGCTTGATAATTATGGTTTAAATGCTTATAAAATTTTAGATTATTTAAAAAACTTAATTATAGAAAGAAAAGACCTGTCTCGGGATGCAGCTTTTGTACTTGCTGAACTTTTTTATACTATTGATTATGAATATGTAAGAACTGCTCAGGATTTTTGGGAGAGGCGTTCTGGTTATTTATATTTTGATATAGATAAGGTTAGGGAGTATGAGGATCTAGTGGCAGAAAATTTTAGCCATATAAGCTAAGCTTAAAGTATAAATTCCTAAATGCAGAATATAGATTTTGATTCACCTAAACGATTAATAAATAGAGAGCTCTCGTGGCTAGAGTTTAACGCAAGAGTACTTGATGAAGCTCGTAATAAAAATCACCCACTTTTTGAGAGGATTAAATTTTTAGCTATTTCAGATCGTAACTTAGACGAATTCTTTATGGTTAGGGTGGCTGGTATACACCGAAAATTAGATGCTGAAATTAATATCCCGACTAAGGAAGGGCTGACTAATTTAGAGCAGTTAAATGCGATTAGGAAAAAAACTACTAGATTCCTTGTCGAGCAGGTAGATGTTCTGCATCAGCTTATAGATGAGCTTAAGAATGAGGGTATAGAGATAGTCAAACCAGAGGATTTGACTAGTGATGAAAAATGCTGGCTAGAAAAGCATTTTATTGAAAAAATATTTCCGACTATCACACCACTTGCTATAGATCCAGTACATCCTTTTCCAGTAATTCCTAATGATGCCCTTTCTATAGTTTTGAAACTCTTTGATAGAGACACGCAGAGACAGCAATGGTCAGTAATTTCCATTCCGCAGAATTTAGAAAGGTTTATTCATTTGTGTGGTCAAGATGAAAGGCTTTTACCAACTGAATCTGCGGTAATTATGTTTCTTTCTAAGATCTTGCATAATTTTGATGTTATTTCTTCTGGTTTTATTCATTTGATTCGCGATAGCGAAATGGAGATAGATGATGATTTAGAGGATGTAGAGGAGCTGATAGAGAGTTTTAAATCTGCACTCAGTAAACGTAAGCAGGGAACTGTAATTCGTCTCATCGTAAATAAAGATATAGATCCAGATTTAATTGCATTTGCGACTGAAGAGCTGCATATACGTCCTAGTGATATTTTTAAAATGGATGGCTTGCTGAATCTCTCTGATCTAGAGCAGATTAGCTCAAAGAAAATGCCTCAGCTGAAATTTATACCGTTTATTCCAAGTCTGCCAGCTTATCTTAAAGATGGTGATATTTTTACTGCGATTCGTGAAAAGGATATACTGCTGCACCATCCTTATGAATCTTTTGACCCAGTAATCGATTTTTTAACTCAGGCAGCTAAAGATCCTAATGTCGTTTCAATTAAGCAAACCCTTTATAGGACTAGTGAAGATTCACCGGTAGTGAAAGCTTTAGCTCAGGCAGCGGAAGCTGGTAAATCAGTTACCGTTATGGTGGAGCTTAAAGCAAGATTCGATGAAGAGAAAAATATTAAATTAGCTGGAGTTTTAGAGAAGTCTGGAGCTCAAGTGGTCTTTGGGTTTATGAAATATAAGACTCACTCTAAGATGATCTTAGTGACGAGAAAAGAAGAGGGGCAGTTAAGAAGCTATGCTCATTTCGGAACTGGAAACTATCACCCGCAGACGGCGAAAATATATACTGATATAAGTGTTTTTACTGCTGATCCAGTCCTGACCCGTGATGCAGCGAAGATATTTAATTATGTTACTGGTTATGTAAGACCAGATTCATTAGAAAAAATATCTATTTCACCATTGAATTTAAAGACGGATTTATTTTCCCTTATAGATACTGAGATAGAGAATGCGAAGGATGGCAAGCCTGCTCATATTATCGCTAAATTAAATGCTCTAGTAGATTCTGATATTATAGATAAGCTCTATTCCGCATCAGTAGCAGGGGTTAAGGTAGACTTGATCGTGAGAGGTATCTGTTGTTTAAAACCAGGTCTAAAAGGGCTTTCTGAAAATATTAAAGTAAGAAGTATTATCGGTAGATTTTTAGAACATTCGCGTATAGTGTGCTTCGCAAATGGTAGTCGTATACCTTCTACCCGGGCTAAAGTGTTTTTATCTTCTGCTGATTGGATGCCAAGAAGTTTTATTCGTAGAGTCGAGTCTATGATTCCTTTGGAAGACCCAGTGATTCATAAAAGAATTTTAGAAGAGGTGATTTTTTATAATCTTGCTGATAATGAGCAGTCTTGGCTATTAAAATCTGATGGAACTTATGAGCGGATGCACGTCTTATCTGATAATGTTAATATTCATCAGACTTTTTTAAATCTGGCTAAGGACGCTAATCTATGATTACTGCTGAATTAAGTGATTGTTTTGCGATTATTGATATAGGTTCTAACTCAATTCGCATGGTTATCTATGATGAGATAGCTAGATTTCCTCGAATAGTTATAGATGAAAAGGCTGAATGCCATTTGGCTGAAGGCTTAGCGATGAACGGGGTATTTAAAAAAGAGAATCTGGAAAAAGCCTATGAAAATATTCGCAGATTTGCTGCTCTGCTAGATATTTCTAAGATAGATGAAAGATATATTATCGCTACATCAGCTTGTAGAGAGGCTACAGACGCTAAAGAGTTTATTTGCGAAGTAGAGAAAATTTTAAACGCTAAAGTCTCTGTTATCTCGGGAGAAGAGGAAGCTTTGCTTTCTGCTGAGGGCGTTATAGTCGAGATGCCTGATGCAGAGGGCGTTGTTGCCGATTTGGGTGGTGGGAGTTTAGAGCTTAGTTTAGTTACTGCTGGCGTGCCTAAAGGGCTTGCTTGCAAAAATGCAGAAATTGGAGTTTGCGAGCGGTCCCCTGAAATCACTGAATGTACGAGTTTTAAACTAGGCTATCACACGATGCTAGATATAGAGCTGTCTAAAGGCTTTAATCCTAGTCAGATGCAGAAATATCTTATGAATGCCCTATCTGAGGCTAAGGTTTATAAGGAAAAGAAAGTAGAGACCTTGTATTTAGTTGGTGGACGCTGGAAGCGCTTAGCAAGGCTGCATATGGCATCTAAAGATTATCCACTTAAAATTATCAGTAACTATGAAGTTTCTAGCGCTGAGATGAAGGAGTTTCTTAAGTTAGATAATGTCTTTTCCGCTCTGCGTCTTACTGCTCTGCTTTTAACCACTTTACTCAAGGTGACTGGAGTTAAAAAAATAGTTTTCTGTACTAGCGGTATCCGTGAAGGGTATATATATTCATTACTGAAAGAAAAAGTAAAACGCTATGATCCTTTAATAGAGGCAGTTCTGAAAATAACTAAACTTAAACCTAAAGAGAGTTTAAAGCGAGCTAAGGAAATATCTAAATGGATAGAGTCTTTTGAGCTTATGGATATAAAAGCGGCTTATAGCCACGCTTCTAAAGTGGCGATAAAAATAGATTTTCATAAGATGATATTTATGTCTTCTCTACTTATACAGGCTTTTCTATTTAATAATAAAGAACAGAAATCTGTAGCGGTTTTTGATTATTTAATTAATTTAAACTTGCCCTACCTTTCTCACCCAGAGAGGGTTTTTCTTGCTTATGTATTATTCACTTCACTTGCTGGAAATAAGACTAATAAAGATATAAAAAAATATTTATGCCTTCTGGATTTTAATATACAGAAAAAAGCGAAGAAGATCGGTTACCTGATTAGGCTTGCTATATACCTTTCACCAAGAGATTCTAAAGTTTTAAGTAAAATTAAACTCTGCTATGAAGCTGGAGTTTTAAGGCTGACTAGTTCTAAGATTGCTGATGATCTGTTTTCTGGGATTACTTTACATAATGCTTTGATTGAGCTTGAAAACCTTGTCGAATATTAGGGGTTAGCCGCTTGTATCTTGAACGACTCACCCCACGCTTTTTGCGTGGGTCCCCAAGTTCGTCTTATCAAGACACAAGCGGCTAACCCTTGTTGTTGGGGTTTAGGAGGCTTTTTTAAAGGGACTACTTTACAAGGTGCTCAAGGCTGAGTAGGGTGGAAATGTAGTGTACCGATGAGGATTATTAGGACACTGAAAACGTGGGAAACTTAGTTGCTTAGTGGTTTCTAAGTGTTGAAAATAGATTTATAGTCTGTTTCTTTTAGATCTTGGAAGCGTTTATTAATGGCTGTAATTCTTTTGGGGAAAGCATCCTTTAATCTTGTTCTTAAGAAGTCAGTTTTTAGGAGATTGTCAGCGTTGGGGTCGATGATGATTAGCTTTGCATCGGTTTTTTTATGCATCCAGTTAATTATTTCAGTGGTTACGCCGTAATCACCAAAGCTATAGCCGATTACTATTAATTTTTCTGTGTCTTTGAGAAGTCTTTTATAGTGCCATTTTAAATCAGAGTAAATGCTCATCAGGTATTCTTCGTACTTATTTTGAGTGCCGGTGAGGAATGCTCTTTCATTACTATTTGGATGTTTTTTCACGTGAAAACCATGATAGAACCAATCAATTGAGCCGTGTAATTTTAAAAAATTGATTTTATTATTATCTGAAAAATTATCAGTAAATTCTTGAAAACCATTTTTTGATTCAAAGCCATCCTGAAAATCCTTTGATTTATGCTCTAAGATCCGTTCTATGATTAGGTCATGGTTTAAGGAGAATATATTTATTTTTTCAGATTTAAATAAGTGATCCCAGAATTTAGAGTTTAAGAGTGTAAGATCTACTCCATTATGCTTCTCTAGCTCTTTAGCTATAATGCATTTAAGCATTTTCATGACTTTAAAATAAGGATTAATGTTTTCATTTAGGTCATTTAATAAATCTCGTCCATCGTCAGATCTTTGCAATTTAGTTTTTTCTTCATCACTTAATTTATCTAAGTATTCGATAAAGCCATCTAGATATCTTTTATAGCAGGCACTTTGGGAAGGATATGCTAGGGAATATAATAGTGAGTATATATCTTCGAAGCTAATTTTTCGATCTAATTGAGATTCGATAGCTTGTTCTTTTTTATATAAAAAACGAATTATATTATGATAAGCTTCTGCCTCCATATCAATATTATTGGAGCCATCTCTGAGCCATTCTTCTTCCGTATAATAATCTCCCCAAGAAGCTCTTACGAATTTACTTTCTTCTGAAGTTACAAGCAGCTCTGTAAGCTTCTCTGTGCTTGGCATCCCGAATGCAATAGAGAAGCCTGCTCCTAATAGTAATGCAGTTGAGTTTGAAATTAATTTACTTTCTAGTGTTTTAGAATTCATTCTAGTTATTTAACTTAGATTCTAAAGCAGAATGATAGTATATTTCTAAAAGTCAAAAAGATTTTTTAAAAATGATTTCTCTGGATTTAACAGACCAAGTCTTTGTAAAATGCAAATGTATCCAGGGACTATTAGTAATGTTGAAATGGCTAAAGTGGAGGGGTCAAAATTTCCTAGAATGAAGACTCTTGATTAATTTTATACTCACAGAGCTTCTTGTGTTTAGTTAGCCTTCCAGAAACTCTCTTTCGCCACAGTCTAAAACTTCTAGGTTTTAATTCACGCTGCATTACTCTAATAACCTCAGCTTCAGTGAGCCCAAGGCTTTCCTTTATTTCTTCAAAGCTGATTCTATCTTGCCAAGCAGATTTGATAATTTTATTCAGCTGTTCTTCTTTTAAAGCACGGATTTTTTTGATACTTTTTGAGGACATGTTTTAATTTTACCCAGAGCAGAAGAATAAATATATATGGTTTGTATCTAAGGCAGATTGTTGGTGCAAGTGCTGGTTTTGGTAATGCTTGGAAACATATAGTAACATTAGATATA
>JBJTTW010000158.1:0-7338 GCA_046080385.1 bacterium | reverse complement strand
TGAAGAATTAGTGAATAACTCTAGGGAAAGAGCTGCTAAGTTTAATCAACATATTTTAGATGAAACTGAAGGTAGCGATGATATTAACTTTATAGTGAGTCCAGTTACAGGTAGTGGTATTCACGTTAATCGTTTTGAGAGGTTGTTTATAAAATATATTAAACTAGGCATTAGTGATCCAAAAGAATGGTCAGAGAAGGCTTGGGCATTATTATCTTCCTCTAATCAACGATTTTTAAAAGATGGCAAGACTATTGAATCGGATGAGGATAATCTTGCGGAGATGCTTAGGCGGGCAAATGAATTTTCAGTTAAACGTATGCAAATAATGAAGGCTTTACAGCTAATTTAGCTATTCAACTCAATCCAGGCACCTAAGATCGTAATTCGTTAATAATTTATTAAACATATTTTGCTTTGATAAATTCGGAGTGTGTTATGTGTGGATATAAATATTTTGGGCATCGGTCTTAACGATGCTCTGTGTCCGAATAGTTACGAGTTAGGGTTAGAAGAATTTGAAAATTTTTTATATGCTGCTGTTGAACCTGCGATTGCAGGGAATCTAGTAGAGCCTTTATCTGTAAATTCAGAACCAGTTCTAGATTTATCGACTGATGAGTCATCTCCTCTGACTTTAGATGAATTTGATGATACAGGGAATCTTACTGAGATAGAGAGTGAAATAGATGATCTTCAATCTCTGATTGATTCTAAGCTGGAAGTAAATCAGTCTAGCCTTGATGTTAATTTAGCTATTGATTCGTATTTTACAGAAATTACTAAATTGTTAGAGCAACAAAATGACCAAGCAAAATTAGCAGTTTTATATAAAGCTAGTGAAATGGATTTAGACAGTAAAGCTAAAGCTGATCTTGCTAATTACCTTTTAGATTCTGCTGTTTCGGCAACTTTAGCTGACGTTTTTTTGACAGCTGTTATTAATGGTATGGATGAGGAAAAGTTAGAGTTTATAGAAAATAATAAATATTTAGTTTTAGCTGAGAATAACAGTGATCAGCAGATGATTTTAGAATCCTTGCTTGATTTTGATAATTTAACAGAAAATGATACTGTTTTTGCAAAGGCTTTAATTGATTTGATTAAAGAAGAAAAAAGAGACAAAGTAGATGTTTTATTAAATACCCGTGAACTTAATTTAACAGAGGATGATCAAGCTAAATTCCTTGAGTTGCTTTTAAATCAGTTAGTTTCAGTGACGGTAGCAGAAAGCTTTATAGACATAGTTAGTTCTACTGGTGATATGGAAAAGCTTAATTATCTAGAGAATAATAAATATGAAATCTCTTGTATGCAAGAGACTGATCAAAAGAAACTATTGACTTGTTTGTTAGACTCGGCAAATAGTTCTGAAAATGATTTACTTAAGGTAAGCACTATGCAGCATTTTATAGAAGCTGGTGATAGAGATAGATTAACGATTTTAGATAAAATAAAAAATCTTAGTTTGAATCCCGATCAGGAAAAACAGTTTATTAGTTATTTGTGGATAGATTCTGATCTTGCTGAAGCTTATCTCGGTATTCTGGGTTCTGGAGCAGATCAAGAGAAGTTAGATTTTCTTGATCAAAATAAAGATTTAATAGGGGCTTGTAATGATGAAGTTACCCAGAATAAAATACTTGATTTTTTACAAGATGATATGAATTTGACAAATTCAGATACTGCTTTTACAGAAAGATTAGTTCATTTACTAGAATTAGGTGATAATCGGGGGATAGAACTCTTATATAAAGCACGTGATATTGAATTAAATTCAGCTCAGGAAGATAAATTCCTTGATTATATTAATGATAAAGCTGTTTCAAATACAGTGTCAGACGCTTATTTAGATTTAGTTATGTGTGAAGCTAATGAGGATAAAATTAATTTTCTTGAGCTTAATAAATACATTATTTCTAGTTTAGATGAAGCTAAACAGAAGAAGATCGTGGAATATTTAATGGATTCTGATTGTTTGACGAAGAATGATATTGCTTTTACGAGTAAGTTAATTACTTGTATAAAAAGTGGTGATGAAAAAGCTGTAAACGCTTTAGATACAGCACGTCAGTACTTATTAGGAGATGCAAAAGAGGATTTATTTTTAAAATATTTTTCAATGACAAATACCGCTGATCAAATACAGATAAATAGATTATTAGAATCCTTATCTATTAATCGTTCTGGGGTGAATCTTTCTTTTGAAAGTGTTTTTAATGCTTTGGTAAAACAGGGAGATAAAGTTAAATTAGACCTTTTAGTACAAGGTAATTTAGTGGAGATGGATCTTGAAACAAGAAATGAGTGGAGAGCGGCTTTAATTGAGAAAAATGTTTCTGTAGATTTTGTTAAGACTTATTTGGGTTTAGTTAAATCCAATGCTGATCCGAGTAAACTTAGCTTTCTTGCCGAAAATAAATTTAAAATTTCGGACTTAAGTAAAGATTTACAAAAGAAAATTCTTGACTCTGTTACCGATTCTGTAAGTTTTACTGATAAAGATGTTTCTTTTACTGAAACTTATTTAAGATTAGCTAGGCGTGGTGATTTGACCAAGTTAAATGTTTTGGAACAAAATCGTGAAACTCAGTTTAGTTCAGAACAGAAAGAGAGATTTTTAGATTATCTGTCTGATGCTAATATTTCAGTTAATTTAATAGATGCTTTCCTAGATGTCATAAATTCAGGTGCTGATGATGAAAAAATTAAATATTTATCTGAAAATAAATATTTAATCAGCTCTTTGGATAGTGCTACTCAGGATCAAGTCCTAGATTGTTTAGTTGATTTAGATAATTTGACTAAAGATGACACTGCTTTTGTTAGTACTTTAATAACTTTATTAAGAAATCAAGACAATGATCGTTTAGCTGTTTTATTAAGAACACGTGATTTAGATTTAAGTCTAGAACAAGAAGAAAGATTTTCAAATTATTTTTTAGATGATAATGTATCTTTGGGTTTGATTGAAACGTACTCAAAACTACTTAATTCTAAAGCGAATACTGAAAAGTTAGATTTTATTGATGATAATAAATATGCTATTAGCTCACTTAGTAATATTTCTCAAACTAAAGTTCTGAATTATTTAGCTGATGAGAATGCTCTGATTAATCAAAAGCAGCCTGAAAGATTTTCACTACTCTCTAAATTGAATATACTAGAAGAACCTTCAGTACTGTCTTTGAATGAGATTCAAGAGAAGCAACTTTTGAACTATATTATGGATAATAAAGTTTCTGCTAACCTTACTTCTAGATACTTAGATTTAGTGAATCTAGGATCAGAGTCTGAGAAATTAATTTTTTTAGAGAATAATAAATATCTAGTGGCGGGTCTAAGTAAGACTAATCAAGATAGATTTTTTAAATATCTTGTAGATTCTGACGACAAGTTACATGAAGATCTTTTGTTTACGAAAATTCTTATTCATTTTGCTCAGCAAGGTGCTGTCTCTAAGGTTAATGCTTTGGATAGTGGATTTGAGCTTGATTTAAGTTCTGAACAAGAAAAACAATTTTTGCGTTATCTTCTAGATTCTAAATTATCTTCTAGAATAGCAGTCGGGTATGCTGAATTAGCTAGTGCTAATATCGCAACTAAGGTTTTAGATCTTTTAAAAAATAATCAATCAAGTATCTCTTTATTAAATAGGGGTTTACAAGAAAAGCTTGCAGATCAGATGAAAGCTGCAGCTAATTATTCTGAAGAAAGTTTGTCGATTTTAGGTTTGAGCTTTAGCTTAATTCAAGACTATAAAATAGATAAAAATGCCGCTGTCCAATTTTCCAAGATTCTTGAGTCGGAAAGGGCTTTAGAAGATTTGCAGGATTTTAAACAGCATAATAACTTGCAGAAAGTGCTTGTTGATCCGCATAATATATTGAATGATCATCAATTGAAATCCTCAGCTCAGAAAATTTCCAAGATCGGTAAGTTTTTAGGAGTTAATATTGAGACCTCTCAATCCAATAATGTAACTGCTGTTAATAAAATGATAGAAGTTCTATCTAATGAACCATTGAAGCAGTTTGAAACTAAGCAAGACCATGAACAAAAGCTACTTGCTGATTATCAATCGAGATTAGATTCTTATACAGTACTCATAATGGATGAATTGTCTAAAGGCGATAAATTAGATCCGAAAAAACTTGAACTCTTACAAGCTAAGAGAAATAATTTAGAAAATTCTATTCAAGCGATTGAGAATAGCCGAAACTCTACTAGTGCTTCTAATCAGAGAGATCCTTATCTTCAGCGTCAAATTGATGAAATCCTTTCTAATGGGGTTGTTTTAAATGTGCTTTAATATTTCACTAATTACAAAGCGTGTATGTGCGTAACTTAGTCCACCTTGGAAATATGCTATATAAGGGGGACGCATGGGACCATCTACGGAAAGCTCTATGCTAGAGCCTTCTATAAAAGAGCCAGACGCCATAATGACTTGATCTGGATATCCTGAGATATCAGCTGGAATTGGGCTGAACATTGAGTTTACTGGGCTGTTTTTTTGGACTAATTCACAGAATTTAATTAATTTTTCTGGATTATTAAACTTTATGGCTTGTATTACATCGTTTCTGTCAGCAGAGTATTCTGGAATGGTCTCTAATCCTGCATCTGTAAAAACTTTTGCTGCAAGGCTCATGCCTTTTAATGCTTCGCAAACGACTGATGGTGCAAGAAAAAATCCTTGAAGCATAAGCCTATTCTGGTCAAAGTTGCAGCCACCATGAATACCAATTCCAGGGGCGGTTAATACATCAGCAGCGGCTTCTACACATGATTTTTTTCCAGCGATATAAGCACCAGCTGCAACTATCCCACCACCAGGGTTTTTAATTAAAGAACCAGCCATAATGTCAGCGCCGATATCTGTAGGCTCTAATTTCTGAGTGAATTCGCCATAACAGTTGTCTACAAAAATAACGGCGGAAGGAGACTTTAATCTTATCTCTTGAATCAGGGTTTTAACATGACTTAAGGTGTAACTGTCTCGCCATTCATAGCCTCTGGATCTCTGTATGAGAGCGACTTTAGTATTGGGTGATAGTTTATCTTTACCTTCAAGATATTTGATTTTATATTTTTCTTGAAAATTCTGAAACACACTATTTAAGGTATCGTAAGGTTTACCTGTAACAGCTACGAGTTCATCTCCAGATGAGAGATTTCCTAATACAGCACAGCTAATAGCGTGAGTGCCAGATACTAATTGGTTTCTAACTATCGCAGTGTCTGTATTGAAGCATGTGGCGAAAAGCTCGTCTAGTTTATCTTTGCCGAGGTCATCATAGCCATAGCCAGTTACCCATCCATAGTGTACATTCTGAATGCCTATTGTTTGAAATGCTTTTAAAACTTTTATTTGGTTATGATTACGAATTTCTTCGAATTTTTCCCAAGTTTCTTTTAGTTCTTTTTCCGCTGATAAAATAATGTTTTCTTCAGTAATGAGCATTTTAAAATTTCTACTTTTTTTTTGCTAAACCTTACCTTTTTCGGCTTTTAGTCTAGATTCTTCTATGAGAGCTTTTCTTTTTTTAAGGTAATCTGCATAAGAGCCTTTGAAGACTATCATTCTGCCATTATTAAATTCCCAGATTTGCGTAGCGTGGTTATTAATAAAATATCGATCATGCGATATGCAAATAGCAGTTCCTTCATAGCTTGATAAAGCATTTTCTACAGCTTCTTGAGAGGGCATGTCTAGGTGATTAGTGGGTTCATCGAGTAATAGAGTGTTTGGACTTGTCACCATTAATTTAGCCATCGCGAGTCTGCCTTTTTCACCACCACTAATAAGACCTACTTTTTTAAATACCTGATCATTACTAAAGAGAAAGCGTCCTAGTATGCTTCTGATCTCTCCACGCTGTGTCGGTGGCATGGCTTCTTCTAATGTTTCTAGTACTGTTTTCTCTGGGTCTAATATCTGAAGCTGATGCTGTGCATAGTAGCCTAGGGTAACTCTTTCCTCGAATGAGATAGAGCCTTCGCTAGGTGTTTCTAAGCCCATCAGTATTTTAAATAAGGTGGTCTTACCACAGCCGTTTTCCCCTAATATGAAAATACGCTGAGGCTCTTCTTTGCTCCATTCTATATCTGCGTTTACTTTTGAGAATAATTTATGATCTCCAAAGGCTTTAGCAAGGTTGCGGATTTTTAAAACTTCTCTGCCACTTGGATTCGGGAATGGGAATTTAAAGAATAATTTTTTAAGTTCACCTTTAGGGGCTTCTATAATTTCTATTTTAGCGAGTTGTTTTTCACGACTCTTTGCCTGTGTACTTTTCGTGGCACTGGCTCTAAACCTGTCTACGAAAGCTCTCTGTTCTTCTAAACTTTTTCTCTGTCTTTCTGCTGCAGCAGCCTGTCTTTCACGGTTAGCTTCACGCTGTTCTAGGTACTTAGTGTAATTCGCTGAATACATGGTTAGTTCACCTCTTTCTAATTCAGCTATTTCCGTCACGACTTCATCTAAGAATCTTCTATCGTGGGAAACGACCAGTATGCCTTTAGGATAATTTTTTAAAAAGTTTTCAAGCCATTCACAGGCAGCCATGTCTAAGTGGTTAGTCGGCTCGTCCATTAATATTACATCTGCTTCTTGTAAAAGTACCTTAGCTAAATTAATACGCATTTGCCAGCCACCACTAAATTTGCCTACTGGTCTATCTAGTTCTTCTAGAGTGAATCCTAGCCCAGTTACCATTCGACCTATTTTTTCGTCTATGCGTCCGACATCTAAATGCTCTAGCCGTTCTTGAAGAAAACCTAGCCTCAGTATCGCTTCATCAAATTCTTCACCAGAAAGATTCTCTAGTTTATTTAGTATCTCAGCCTCTTCTTCTTTAAATGCGATAATTTCCGTAAATACTCCATAAAGCTCTTCTTTGAGGGTATTAGTAGCTGTTAATTCAGGGTTTTGAGTGAGGCATTGTACATGTACGTGCGGGGAGACAGTTACAGTGCCTTCTTGAGGTATCATTTCTTGGGTCAGGCATTTTAGTAGAGTCGATTTACCTGCACCATTGACTCCGATAAGCCCAATTCTGCTTTGGTTAGTGATTCTCAGGTTTACTCCATTGAGAACTTGGTGAGTGCCAAAATTAACAGTAATATCTGTAGCCTGAAGAAGCATAAGATTCTGATTTTAACATCCTTTTTTTAAGCATTTTTCAGCTGATCCTTAAGGATCCGCTGAAAAATGCTATTTTTAGCATTTTTCGACCCCGACCGAGGTATAAAACCTAGCTCGGGGAGCGGATCCTTAACCTCTTCACCTGACAGTCCGTGATGAAAAATGAAATTTTTCATCACTTCCTTAAG
>JBJTTW010000157.1:0-21238 GCA_046080385.1 bacterium | reverse complement strand
GGATATTTGTACCTAAAACCCTCTCTCTTACTCACTGATCAATAAAATATTAAATCTAACGAGCTGCAAACTCAATATTTGAAACCTTTTTCGTCATTTCTTCTTAGCTCCTTTGTCGGATTTTGATTGAGCAACAGTGCCAAAAGGCGTGAACCAAGAAGAAACTGTAAATCAAAAACAAAAAGAAGAAGAAGAGAGAGTTTTAGACATCTTAAAAAAAGATGAATATAAATCTTTGAGAAATCAATTAGAAAATAATCCTAATAATCCTCTTAATGAAGAAAATACTAAATTATGGCAACAGTTTATAAGAGAAGTTGTTCCAGAAAGTGGACGTAGACATGAGCGAACGGGAGGACCGATAACTGTGCCTATTGGAAAGTGGCTAGAAGAGCTACAAAACGTACCTAAAGAACCTCAAACTGTAGCAGGTCAAAAGATTAAAAGAGTTTTGGTGGGTATAATTAAGGAAAAATATGGTTTAACTCCTGAACAAGTTGAAAATCTTAAGGAGAAAATAAGACAAGATCCAACACCTATAGAGGTAATACCACACGACTAAAACAATAAATCCTCAAGCCTAGCTCCCCGAGACCCTTTTAAATAGATTACTCTATAAGGTTCTTGAGGAGCTAGATTTGTGTTTGAGGAAATTAGAGAAGCTTCACTCATAAGTGTTTCTAATTCCTTATAACTAATATTTTCCAAGCTCCTATCAGCATCTATTCCTAAATTCAGTTCTTGTAAAAACCTCTCTAGTCTTAGCTTGTGTGAGATATTTCTAAAGTCAAGCAGCTTAGATTTAGGATTATTTGAGCAGAGTTCCTGAATTTCACTTACTGATTTTTCTATTAACTCAGCTTCATTTTCTAAAATTTCACCGATTACTATTAAAATTTGGTGATCTATAAATTTACTTAAAATGCCTTTAACGCTTAGCAAGAGTGATTCAGGGCTAGCATTATAAGCGTCGTTAATGTAAATATTATGATATTTATCTTTGTAGATACTGCCTCTACCTCCTAATGCTTGATAATTTAGTAACCCTGATTGGGTTTGATTGAAATTCAGACCTAATATTTTGGCTGCTTCATAAACGGCGTTAGCATCACTGATTATGCCTTGATTAGTGATTACATTTAATTTAAATTTCTCTTCAGAGCTGAATTTTAGGACTTTTTCTACGCTGAGAGGCTTACTAGTATTAGGATTTATAAAATCATTTTTCTCTAGCTCACTGTGCAGATTTTCATCTATGATAAAAGTCGCGGGCAGGACTTTCTGTTTACTTAAATTTAGAAATTTCTCCGAAGGGTTTTTATTAGAAGAATTATTTAAAGTGAAATCAGAAAATTCATAATCTTGAATATGGTTTATAATTTCCATTTTCGCTTTTTTTATATTTTCTTTAGAGCCGAGAAGCTCTATATGAGCGCTTCCTATGCAAGTGATAATGCAGATATTAGGTTTAGCTATTTTACTAAGCAAGTCTATCTGCCCAAGTCCACGCATACCCATTTCTAAAATTAAAATCTCTGTATCTTCGAGCATGGCTAAAATAGTCTTAGGCACACCGATTTCGTTATTAAAATTAGCGTCACTGTAATGAATTTTAAAATGATCTTTTAGAACAGCAGCTAACATTTCTTTAGTCGTAGTTTTACCATTACTGCCTGTAATAGCTATTAGTAATGGATTTACTCGGTTTCTATGCTCAGTAGCAAGTCTCTGATACTCTTCTAGAGTGTTTTTGACGATGATCAGTTTGTTTTGGTTTTTAGATAAAATATTTTTACTAGCTTCTAATTTTAAAATTTTCTTTTGTTGGTCTTCTGATTTAGTATTAAGATCATTTGCTTTATTATTTTCAGTGATAATTTGCTGATTAATATCTTCTATTAAAGTTTTAAAATCTTTAGATGAATAAATCATGGCAGCCCCTTTCTCTAGAGCTTCTGCTATAAAATCATGACCATCAAATTTTTCACCAATTAAAGCTAAATAGTGATCTCCTACTCTTATGTCACGGGTATCAGTTGATATTTTCTTTTGCATAATATATTTCCAAAATATCACGTTAAAGTAATAATGACTAAATTGATAAATTTGCGCACTTTAAAATTAAGCCCAAAATTTAAAAAATCATAATTTTACTGATTTAAGCATAAATAAAAACTTATACATTGTAGAATTACTCATGGTACTAGCCCAAGTGGCGGAATAGGTAGACGCAACAGACTTAAAATCTGTTGAACCCTTTGGTTCGTGCCGGTTCAAGTCCGGCCTTGGGTACCACTTTTTTTATTGGACGTTCCAAGAGTATAGCTAAGCGAATAAATTTATCAAAGCGCAGAAGTTGAAGTTTCGCTACCCGCCGCCCCAAGTACATAATTTAGGAACTGAGAAAGCTCTGGCGGTCTTGCTTTTGGATCTTCAGTGTTCAAATATTTGCCTAAGCTTATTAAGGCTCTAGGCGTGGATGGATTTTCATTCCTAGACTGCACATTTGCCCCAGTTTCTTTTTCAAGTAAAAGGCGAGGTAGATTTTTAGAAGCTATCTCTATAAAGCAGTCGCCTTTGTTATTTTCCTTTGAATATGTAAAGGAAAAATCACTAGCTTTTTGATTTTCTAATATTAAATATTTCGGGTTTACAGCTTTAGATGAATTACTTTTAAGACTAGCTTCTAGCTTTTTTCCTTGCTCTGATTTGGTAACTATAATTAAGCTACCCTTATCTTCTAATAATTTTTTTAAATGCTTAGAACAAGTCTTACACGGCACTAATTTAAAGAAAGGAAATATTCCAGGTTCATCTCCTCCCTTGGCGTAAGCCTCTAGGGAAGCGGCTCTGTAAAGAAATAGATATTTTAGCTTATCTAAACTATTTAAATGCGCCAAAATACTTGCCGTATCTTCTGCACAGCGCCTATACGCCAGTTTGTTAAAATCTTCAATTTTAGGATCAGTGTTACTAGATGAGATAAAGTGCCATTTGTCATCTTTAGATTCATCATTTGCATTACGGCCTTTATAAACGCTAAAAGCAGCATACCTCGCTCCAGATATCTCATGGAAGCCGAATCTAAAAGCATGCTCCAGTTCACTTTTAATTGCAGACATCAGTCTAGGATTAGAGGCTAAATTGAGAGGACTTGTCCCATTCGTATTTTCAGTTTGTGGTTTTAATAATAAAGAAAAGCTCTCGTTTAAAGCACGATAATAGTTATTATCATTGCTTAACATCGTAGCGGAGTGGTTTGGGGGATTATATGGAACTTCGGTTGAGATCTTAGTCTGCACCGGAGTCTCTAATTCTTGGTTTCTATATGGACTATGTAAATGGTAAGCTAATTTTTCATGACTATAAGGTTTTTCATAAATAGGAGATGCTAATTGAGATCGTTGATGATGATTGAGTGGGGGTTTCCTTTTTCGCTGATCTTCAAACCATCTCCCCATGTGCCATCTAGGAGGACGCTCTAAAGCTGCTTTATGTAGCGGGAGTGTTTTCATCCTTAAATAAAAATACCATTTTCACCTCAAGAAATCAAAATAATATGCATTGTGCTTAAAGTGATATTTTGGGATAATACCATTCTGGAAAATTCTTTTGAGTCCAAGCAGTCCGAAACTAGGACTGCGCAAGGGACATATAAAAGTCTTTTTCAGATTAAAATGGTATTTTGGTATAAAATATTATCTATGTCAGATTTTATCGGAGAAAGAAAAACTATAGAACAGGTAGAAGAGGGTTATGAATTTGCTCCTAAATTTGATGAGCACGGTTTAATTCCTGTAGTTACTACTGAATATTCTTCTGGCTTACTTTTAATGCAGGGCTATATGAACAGAGAAGCTCTTTTAGAATCGCTTCGCTTAGGTGAGGCTGTTTATTACAGTAGAAGCCGTAAAGTTTTATGGCACAAAGGTGCTACTAGTGGTCTAGTGCAGAAAATTAAAGAATTTTATGTAGATGATGATCAGGATTGTGTTTGGTTAAGAGTCGAGGTCACTGGTTCTGGAGCTAGCTGCCATGTAGGCTATAAATCATGTTTCTATAGAAAGTTACCCTTCGGTGATGATCTGAAGCAGAATGCTAATTTAACTTTTAATGGCTTGAAGCTTGAATATACTGAAGCAGAAAAGACTTTCGACCCGAAAGAAGTTTATGGGGATGCACCGAATCCTACTCAGTTGTAACTGAGTAGGATTCGCAGGAATTGGAGTTTGGCTACACGCCCATTATCTAACTTGTGCGATTTTAAAGCTCTTATTAATCAGAGGTAGGTACATTTTCTCATTGTAATCAGTAAGCATTCTGTCAGTGCCAAAGCCCTTAGATACTTGGAGAATAGAGGCACGCATCATCTTAACCCATTCTGGAGAATAGCCTTGAGCATTTTTCGCATAGAAAGAAGGTACAACCTCCTCCTCTAGAAGCTGATAAATACTCTGAGCTTCTTCCCAGCACATAGAATTATAGTCTGGATTATTAGAGTAAGGTATAGACCAGCCTATTTCAGGATTATAGCCTTCATGCCACCAACCATCTGGAATAGATAAGTTTAGAACACCATTGGCAGCAGCTTTCATGCCACTAGTACCACAGGCTTCCATTCTAATAACAGGGTTGTTCAGCCAGACGTCAGTCCCTTGTGTTAAAAGTCTTCCAGTGTGCATATTATAGTTTTCTAATAGAATGATACGTCCAAGGAATCTCGGATCTAGAACGTGCTGATATATTTCTCTAATAATATCTTTACCACCACCACTGTTCGGGTGTGACTTACCAGCAAATATAATCGTCGCTGGCTTAGAACTATTAGAAAGTATTTTCTGAAGCCTTTCTAGGTCATTAAAGACTAGACCAGCCCTCTTGTATTCAGCAAATCTTCTAGCAAAGCCAATGAGCATAGTATCTTCATCTAAACTATCAATAATCTGCTTAATAAGCTCAAGATCAACCCCTTTACGAGTGTAGTCGTTAAGGATTTTAGCTTTTAAAAAGTCGATTAAATGAAGTTTCTGTTCTTGGTGTTTTTTCCAAATTAACTCATCTGAAATATTTTCCATTTCTTGAGAGTAGATTTCTTTAATCGAGTCACCAAGCCAGCTGCCAAGGTGAACACCATTGGTTACATAGTCTAAATGATTAGGATCATCTTTTGGTAGAACATGTTTCCACATTTCATAAGCGACATCACCATGAAGTTGAGCTACAGCATTACTTTTACTTGAAATATTTAACGCAAGCACGGTCATAGAAAAGACATGTGGATTTTGTTCATCACGCCCAAGTTCTAGGAACTGCTCAAACGGAACATTCATCGCATTAAAGATCTGACCTAGCATCTCGTGCATCAAGCTAAGATCGAAAGTCTCATTACCAGCTGCAACTGGTGTATGTGTGGTAAATACAGTGGAGCATTTAATAGAATTAAATGCATCTTGCGGTGTATAACCTTGCTGAGTCATTCTTCTATATCGCTCTACAGCTATAAAAGCACAGTGACCTTCATTTAGATGATACACAGCTGGATCTAAATTTAAAAAGTCTTTCAGAAGTCTTACGCCAGCTATAGCCACGAGAATTTCTTGCTTAATACGCATGCGTCTATCTCCAGCATAGAGCTTCGCTGTGATACCTCTATCCTCGAAATCGTTATCATCTATATCTGTATCAAAAAGGAATACTGGAACTTTACCTACCTGCATGACTAGAACTCTAGTCCAGACTATTTTATGAGGGAATTCTACTGGAATCTTAACTGGATTACCTTCTTGATTAAGTAAAACTTTCATTGGCAGTGTTTTCCAGTCCTGTTTAGGGTAGTGTTCTACCTGATAGCCAGTATGGTCAATCTCCTGGGTAAAGTAACCTTCATTATAAAAGAGTCCTACACCAATCATGTTAAGACCAAGATCAGAGGCACCTTTCATATGATCACCAGAAAGTATCCCTAGACCACCAGCGTAAATAGGGATACTTTCATGTAAGCCATATTCCATGGAAAAGTAAGCTACTAGAGGCTCATGATTATTTATTAATTCACGAGTATTAATATCACCCATGTACTTTTTAAAGTTCTGATAAACTTTTTCAAATCTTTGATTAAAATCAGCGTCATTTTCAAGTTCTGCTAATTCAGCATAAGGAATACTGCGTAAAACTTTCATTGGGCTGTGATCAAAATACTCCCATAGAACAGGGTTTAGGGATTTAAATAAGTCTCTGGAATCCTTATCCCAGCTAGACCATATATTATAAGCTAGTTCATTTAGACCAGCTAATTTACTAGTTAGTGGAACGTCTATGGATAGAAGATTTAAATTAACTTTCTCTCCTTGTCCGATAGTGAAAGATTCAGCTTTTTTAAATGGATTATTAATATGCTCATTAGGAACTGAGACTAAACGCGCATAACCTTTAGCTATAGCTATCTCATAAGCCTTTCTATAGTTAGGGAATATTTTTTCCCAAGTGATTTCTTTGGCTAACTCTTCAGATTTAGCTCTAGCTAGATCTTTATTGCGATAAGCACTTAAAGCAAAGTCCAGCAGCATATTTGCAAGATTATTTGCTGAATCATCATAGGATTTATTTTTACGAGTAAGAACTTTTACTAAGTCTGACCACTCACCATCTAATGTATGTATCCAGTGACCAAAGCCAGCCAAGTCTGAAGTAATAGTCGGAATGCCTTCCACTGCACTTTCAAGCGGAGTATAGCCCCATGGTTCATAGAATGAAGGGAATAGAGTTAAATCCGCAGTTCTTAAGACATCTTCATATGTCATATTAAAGATACCATCGGTACCGTCTAAATAAAGAGCTGACATAATAGGTCTAACTTTAGAAGATTTTTTATCAAGTCCGTAGTGTTTAACTGAATTAATAATCTGATCTTGTTCTTCATTATAGACTGGAGAAATTGCTATTGGTCTGTGATTTTCATCAGCAGCTGTTTTCCATTGATAATTATTGACTTTAGTGTGATCAGCTGCAATTAAGAACAGCATTACTATAGGAGCCGAGCTTTCTGGTAACTTAGAATTTAAATTAGCCAAAGATGAAAGTGTTAAATCATAACCTTTATTCTTAAATTCATAGCGCCCAGAGCTGATCCAAATCTGTGAATTGTCTGGTAAGGTTTCGCCTAAAAAGTGACCGCAAAGATCAAGAACTTTTCTTTTATTTTTTTGTATTTGAGGAAGGTCCCTAGATGCCTCGCTCTTATCAAGACCGTTATAGACTATTAAATCTGGTCTTTTATTTAGAATGAGGAAAGATTCTCTACCTGTAAACTCACTTACTGTAGTAAAGCAGTCGGCGGTTCTTGCAGAAATAGCCTCTAGAGAGTGTTTACTCTTAACTCCGTGAGTGTAAGCCTTATGCTCAACTTCAGTACTCATTTCGAGTTCGTGGTAGTACATGGAATTATGGTGAGCCATAGCTCTACCAAGTACTGTTGCGTGTGTTGTAAATACTGTACCTACTTTAGGCATGTTTTTATTCAAGTAAAGCACACCAGCACCACAGATCCATTCATGGAAATGTGCTACAGCCGTATCTTGAGGATTAAAGCAGGTTCTAGTAATAGTAGCAATGATCTCTGCTGCCGTAGTTGAAAATAGTATAGGCTCTACATAGTCCCATGAACCTTCATAGGAATCGACACCAAACTGCTCCCAGAAAGTAAACAATAATCTACCTACTTGAAATTTTTCTTTAAAATTAGATACAAGAATAACTCTAGGTGAGTTAGGTATTCTCCATCTACCAAATTTAGCTTGAAGACCAGCAATGTTAAGTTCAGCTTTAGCTTTCTCAAAGAAAGCATCACCATGAACTTCTTCAAACTCATTATAGTTACCAGTGTCTGGCCCTATGGCAATATAGGCATCCCCATAGAACTTGGTGGTTTCTAATGCCTTAGAGGCTATTACAGTGTGGATTCCACCTACTTTATTGCATACTTCCCAGCTAACTTCGAATACGAATTTCATACTAATTGAACCTCTAATGCTTTTTCCACAGTTTGACTAAAATCCTTTAATACATTCTGATAGTTTATATATGCCTCATAAGGGCTTTCATATGGGTTAAAGTACTTATGTACGTCACCATCAGCAAACCATTTAGTACACATATAATAAAAATGATCAGACGTGGTAAGTGCTCTCCACGTATCTATTAATGATTCATCATTAGTGCGGTAGACAGATTCTCTGAGTTTGAAAATCGCTTCAAGAGCATCATCTTGAAGAAAATTCCCTTTCCAAGCGGTTAAATCACGCTCTGTATCAGCCCATGATACGAAATATGGCACATCTAATCTGTCTCTTACTGGGTATTTTTTAGCTACTTCAGATGGTGTATTAAATTCAAATTGAGGATTTTTGAAAATATAATCAGGTAATGCGTAAAGGAATTTAAAAATACCAGTGTCTTCCCACTGATGCTCCCCAAAGGTTTCATAGTCCATAAAGAAATTTATAGGTTCAGCGTTGCCGTCTAGATCATGTACCCAACGAGCAAATTTACAAGCTGTAAGTGGATAGCCTGCCCAGTCACGATTTGAAAATCTAAAAGCTATATCATCTGAGAGCTGATAGTTTTTAAGTAATAACTTAATATGATCGCAGTTTACTGGCTGATAAACGAAGTTAGAGCTACGCCAGCCAAGTATCTTATCTGCACCTTCTGCAAGTATAGTGTCGAAACCTAATTCTTCTGCTGCTTTGGCGACTTCATTGTTATAAATTAATTCGGTGTTCCTGAATGTAGTAGGCTCTTGGCCAAACTCATCTCGGATTAACTGTCTGTGTTTTTCTACCTGTAGTTTAAATTCATCTTTAGAATACAGGAAAGCTAAGCTGTGATAGTAAGTCTCACAAATGAATTCTACACAACCCGTTTCAGCTAGCCTTTTAAAGGAATCTAATGTCTCAGGGCTATATTTTTTCATCTGATCAATAGCTACACCTGAAATGGAATATGAAATTCTAAACTTTCCATGATGCTTTTTAATCAGCTCTAACATTAATTGATTAGTGGGTAAATAGCACTTATAAGCAACCTTACGCATGATAGATGAATTAGCATCATCTGCTTCATAAAAGTGAGATTTGTTTATATCAAAAATCGTGTAGCGTTTAAGTCTTTTAGGTTGGTGTACTTGAAAGTAAAAGCAGATGCTTGGCATAGTTAAATCTTATTACATCTTTTGATAAAAAGAAACTAGGGACTGCTCTTAATCTTCCAATTAGTAAGAATGGGCAGGGACAAGTTTTCTGTAAATTTCTTCTACCTTTACCGCAGATTTTTCCCACTGAATATGTTTAAGCTCTTCTGATGACTGGGCTTGCAGCTCTTTACTTAAAGCAGGGTGACTTAATACGCTAAGGATTTTATTAGCTAATTCATCTACATCCCAGAAATCCACTTTTAGAGCATTAGATAAAACTTCAGAAACTCCAGACTGCTTAGAAATGATTACAGGTACATCAAAGAGAATAGCTTCTAAACAAGAAATTCCAAAAGGTTCTGAAACACTAGACATTACGTATAAATCACTAGAAGCGAATAGTTCTTCAACTTCGGGCCTTTTTAAAAAGCCCGTAAAATGAACATTTCTACCTATTTTAAGTTCGGCAGTCCTTTCTATGAGTCTATGCATCATATCTCCACTGCCAGCTACGACAAATCTAGCTTTAGGAAAGTGCTCTAGGACTTTAGCTGCGGCTTCAATAAAGTAGTCTGGGCCTTTTTGGAAAGTTATTCTGCCAAGAAATAGTATGAGTTTTTCATCTGGGGTTTTTTTAATATATTCAGTTCTTTGTGTAGATTTATTTTTAGAAACAGCATTATGTACGACTTCTATTTTATTTGGGTCGATACCGTAGTAATTTACTATATTATTTTTAGTTAAAAAGCTTACAGCAATAATTTTATCTGCTTCATGTAATCCCATTTTTTCTATTTCATAGATCTGTTGATTAACATTAATTCCACTGCGATCTGTTTCTAAAGCGTGAACATGGCATATTAATGGTTTACCACTGATGCGTTTAGCTTCTACACCAGCAAGAAAAGTAAGCCAGTCATGAGTGTGAATAACCTCGTGCTCAACTTTAGCTGCAATCTTTCCAGCTACATAAGCGTAACGAAATACTTCGCTGATTAAATCTGGTCCATATTGCCCAGTGAGGGATAGTTTATAGAAATTCTGGTGATCTTCAAGTATTGCTCCCTTGTTTATAAGTCTCTCTATAAACTCTTGATAACTTTTTTCGGTAAAGTATGGTCTGAGTGTACTTTCTATACCGATGATATCCATTCTTTCTTTAAACTCTTCATAGCTAAGAGTTCTCTGTTGAGTTTCTTCTATTACGTGATCCGAACTTGCAAGAAGCTCTAGATGGAGATTTGTATTTATTTTGCCTTGTAATGTTGGGAGTACAAAAGTAATTTTAGTCCCTATTTCACTGAGGGCCTTCGTCAAGTCATGGCAGGCTATGCCGAGTCCACCACTTATGTAAGGAGGAAACTCCCAGCCGTACATCAAAATTTTTGTCATATGAAGAATAATTATAGAGTAATTAATTTCTAGTTTTCCTGCGATTTTATAAAAAACAGCTTTTTAAGACTTTGATGTATATTAATCATATGGCGACTTTGCTGCAAAGTACTCTAGATAATAAGCTCCTAGTGAGAGATGAATGGTTAGATACTAATGGACTTGGCTCCTATTCATCGAGTTCAATCGAAAACTGTAATACAAGAAGGTATCATGGTCTTTTGGTTTGCAGGCAGGCGGGCTTCGAGCATAGATTCGTTCTTCTTTCTAAGTTCGATGAAACGGTTTTTATAGGTGATGAGGAGTTCTACTTAAGTAAGAATTTCTTTTCACCAGGGGTAGTAGTACCAGATCGCGAGAAACTTTTAAATTCTGAATTTAATCAAGAACTAAATCCCAAGTGGATTTTCAGAAATTGTAATTCACAGATTACCAAAGAACTTTTAATGGTGCATGGTCAAGATATCACTCTGATTAAATATACTTATGAAAATCTTTCTAGAGATCGAGATTTAAATTTAATTTATTTAAATTTAAGGCCTTTTCTGGCTTTTAGAAATTTTAATCATTTGAGTAAAGAGAATGACACTTTTAATTTTGATTATTCTAGAGAGGAAAAAACTATTTCATATAAGCCATATCCATCACTTTCAGAGCTGAAAATATCTTTTAGTGAAGATTTTAAAGTAGAGGAATTTTCTTGTTGGTATGAAAATTTTTTATATCTTGAGGAATTAGAGCGAGGGTATGACTATGAAGAAGATCTTGCTTGCCCCGGAGTTATATCACTGAAGCTGGAGAGCAAGAAATCGGTTTATGTCGCAGTTCATAATTCTGGTGAATTAAAAAAATCTTTAAAATCCTTATGGAGTGAAGAGTTCTCTAGAAGAGCAAAGCTGATTAAATCTGATAAATTAAAAAATGCTGATATGCTTTCTCGGCTAACTTACTCTGCTAATCAGTTTTTGATTAAAAGTAAAAATGATACTTATTCTATAATCGCAGGCTATCATTGGTTCGGTGAGTGGGGAAGAGATACTATGATCTCTTTACCAGGTATACTCCTAGAAACCTCTTTAGAGAAAGAATTTATTAAAGTATTTAAACGTTTTTTAGATTTTAAACAGGATGGTCTAATCCCAAATATGATAGGTGATGATGTTGAGCATTCAGCTTATAACAGTGTGGATGCGTCATTATTGTTATTCTGGGCTTTACAACAGTTTTATTATAAGAAGAAATGTTCTTTATCCTTGATTAAAAAAGAATTCTGGGAAGACCTTAAAGATATTATTAATGCTTATGTGGAGGGACGTTCAGCTCATATTAAATTTAATGATTTAGCTTTAATAGAATCTGGTACAGAGCAGGATTCACTTACTTGGATGGATGCAAGAGTTAATGGTCTTGCTGTAACGCCTCGCAGGGGAATGCTCGTTGAAATGAATGCTCTATGGTTTAACGCTCTATCGTTCGTAGAGGAGTTAGCCGTAGAGTTTAAAGACCCTTTCAAGGATAAGGTTTCAGCTATTAAGGATAAAGTTAAAGCTAATTATACCAAAGTATTTTGGTTAGAGGAGAAAGGCTATCTTGCTGATTATGTTTTACCTACTTATGTAAATGGTTCTCAGAGTCCAACTCTAATTTCAAATAAACAACTAAGACCTAATCAGTTGCTAGCTATTTCATTAGACTATTCGCCGATTGATAAATCTAAGCAGGCTTCTATTGTAAGAATAGTAGAGGAAGAATTACTTACACCTTTTGGTTTAAGAACTTTAAATAAAGCTGATTCTCAGTATAAGGGACACTGTGAAGGTGATGTTAATCTTAGAGATGCAGCTTATCACAATGGTACTGTCTGGCCTTGGCTTTTAGGTCCTTTCTTTGATGCACTTTTAAAGACCACAGATAATTTAGATGCTACTAAAAAACGCATCAGAACTATGATTAATTATTTTGATTCTCATTTAAAGCATGGTGGTTACTATTCGGTTTCTGAAATCTTTGATGGCGATGAGCCTCATGCACCAAGAGGCTGTATAGCACAAGCTTGGAGTGTAGCTGAATTAAGACGGATTTTATTACAGGTCGATAGATAATGAAATTCTGGTCTGAGCTTTTTTTCTTAATCTCTGTTCCTTTACGTCTTTTATTTTCTCATGAAGATGAGGCTGTTAAAGATGTGCTTCATGAGGACGAAGAAGTGATCGAGTCAGTGAGAGGTTTTTTTAATAAAAGCTTAGGGCTACTGATCTCTACTAATCATCGTGTGATCTTCATAGATAAAAAGCCTTTCTGGGGCATAAAAGTCGTAGATTTTTATAATAAAAAAATTTCTTCGATAGTTTATGAAACATTCTTTTTAACAGGTTCTATGGTTATAGCCGTAGAAAATGATAAGGCGACTATAGAGTATGTACCGAAGAAGCAGCTTTTAAGCTTCGCTGAGAGTTTAAAGAGAAGGATTTATCTCAGCGAGGCTGTCTAGCCTCTTCTGATGGCGACGAAAATGCAGAAATTGGAGTTCTGCAATAAGTGCCGTGATAAAATTTTTTTTAAAGATGTTAGTCGCAGATAAGAAAGATACAGAAATTTTGAAATTCACTACTGTTGGTAGTGTGGACGATGGTAAATCTACTTTGATTGGTAGATTATTATTCGATTCTAAGGCTATATTTGAAGATCAGTTAGAGTCAGTGCAGAAAACCAGTGCTAAAAAGGGTTTTAATGGTATAGATCTGTCTTTGCTTACAGATGGCTTAGCTGCTGAAAGGGAGCAGGGCATTACCATTGATGTGGCTTATAGATACTTCGCTACACCTAAAAGAAAATTTATTATTGCAGATACGCCAGGGCATGTTCAATATACCAGAAATATGGTGACTGGTGCATCTACAGCTAATCTTACGATTATTTTAGTCGATGCTCGTAAGGGCATATTAGATCAGTCACGCAGGCATGCTTATATTTCTGCTTTATTGGGGATTCCTTATTTTATAGTCGCTGTAAATAAAATGGATTTAGTCGATTACTCAGAAGCTAGATTTAATGAGATAGTTAGTAGTTTTAATGAAATGATGAATAGCATTGGTATTAAGCCAAGTCAGATATTTTATATCCCTGTTTCAGCTTTGGCTGGTGATAATGTGGTGAATCGTGCAGTTGTTCATGAGGCGGACGAAAACGCAGAGATTGGAGTTTCGCTACACGCCCATCAGACTGCTGTCGAACGTGCAAGTTCAAGGCTGAGGAGGACGAATGACCGCAGTGCACTAGGTGTGCATGAGGATCATGAGGCGGACGAAAACGCAGAAATTGGAGTTCGACAGCAGTCTGATAATATGCCTTGGTATAAAGGGGCTACTATTATGCAGGTTTTAGAATCAGTTAACCCAAATACTGTGCAGAGTTTTAATAAGTTTAGAATGCCAGTCCAGATCGTAATTCGTAATGATTCACCAGAGTATAGAGATTTTAGAGGCTTTGCTGGAAAAATTACCTGTGGTGAAGTTAAGGTCGGGGACGAGATTATATCTTTACCATCTAAGAAAAGATCAAGAGTTGAGTCTATTCATTTATATGAAACTAAGTTGGATGTGGCTTACGCTGGTCAGTCAGTGACTATATGTTTAGAGGACGAGATAGATACCAGTCGTGGTGATATGTTTACGAAAGTCGGCGAGGAGCCAGCTTTAGAAGCTCAGTTTAGTGCAGATCTGTGCTGGATGAGTGAAGATCCTTTTCAGTTAGGTAAAAAATATTATTTGAAACACTGTTCTAGCTTGGTTAAAGCTATGCCGACTAAGATAGAATATAAGCTGGATATTAATAATTTTTCTAAGCATGCAGCTGAGACTCTATCTCTTAACGATATAGCTAGAGTGGAGTTTAAACTGCTTAAAGCTATTCCAGTAGATAAATATGATGAAAGCCGTTCTACAGGATCATTTATCTTAATAGATGAAATAACTAATAATACTGTAGCTGCTGGGATGATTAGATGAGTATTTTAAATCAGATAGTTAATACTAAAAAAGAAGAGCTAAAGCTTTTACCAAGCTTGGCTGTTTTGGAATCCCTTTATGAAAAGCTTGAAAAGGCTATTTCTGAAAAGAGTATAACGAAGATTCTTAGTAAACCTTCACTAATAGAAGTTTTTACTAAAACATATGGCCCGGTATTAATCGCAGAACTTAAAAAAGCAAGCCCTAGTAAGGGTCTGATTCGTGAAAATTTTGAGCCACTCGCTCTAGCTGAGGCTTATAAGCAGGGTGGCGCTCATATACTTTCAGTACTTACTGATGAACAGTATTTTCAAGGCAGTTTAAAATATTTAGAAATGGTTTCTGGGATTAGCTCTTTGCCTACTTTAAGGAAAGATTTTATTATAGATAAAAGACAAATCTTGCAAGCTAAATCTGCTGGGGCTTCTGCGGTGCTTTTAATAGCTGCTATCTTAAATGATAAAGAGTTAGCGTTACTGTATTTCTATGCAAAGGATTTAGGTTTAGACGTGCTTCTAGAGGTGCATGATGCAGTGGAACTGAGAAGAGCACTAAATACGCCAGCTAAGCTTATAGGAATTAATAATCGTGATTTAAATACTTTTAATGTGGATATAGAAACGACGATTAATCTTATCGAAGAATTTAAAGATAGACTGAAAGATAGATTTGTTATATCTGAGTCTGGGATTAGCTCTGCTGATGATGTTAAGAGATTAATGAATTATGGCGTTAAGGGTTTTCTTGTTGGGGAGTCGCTTATGCGGCAGGAGGATGTAAAAGCTGCTGCTATTGAGCTTTTTTGTGGGGTGTTTTGAGATTTGCTGTTATTTGTAAATAAATTAACCCATAGGTGGATAAACGGGGTTACTTAAACCTAATTCTTTAGCAATAGCCATGTTCGTTATTCTCCTGTCTGCTGGACTATTATAATTACCAGAGTCATCTCCTAGGGTTCATGAGTATGATGAGCATTTGCTGCTCCATGTACAGTCATAGTTAAGCATTATCTTTCCTAATATTTAATCAGTGTTTTCACTTCAAGTCCAGCACTTTCTAATTTCTCTCTACCATTAAGAAAGCTAAGCTCAATTAAAGATACAAAAAACACCCTAGCAGCACCAAGCTGAGTCACTAATTTAGATGTAGCCAAGGCAGTGCCTCCAGTCGCAAGTAGATCATCGACAATTAGGACATTTTCATTTGCTCTATGTTTAAAAGCGTCTAAGTGAATCTCCAAGCTATCTTCACCGTATTCTAGTGCATAGGTCTCTCTGAGAGTATCTGCTGGAAGTTTATTAGGCTTTCTTACTGGAATAAATGGTACATTAAGTTTCATCGCTAAAGGAACTGCAAAAATAAACCCACGAGATTCGATGCCGATAATATGATGGATATTTTCTGTCTTTAGCTCTCTACTAAAGTGTTCTATCACTTCATTAAAAAGTTCTATATCCTGAAGTAATGTCGTTATATCTTTAAAATTTATCCCAGGCTTTGGAAAATCTGGAACCTCACGGATAGACTGTTTTACTTTATCTTCTAGGCTTAGTAAATTGCTTTGCATTAATTTATATTTTAGCAAAATGAGACCGCAGCACAACTCCATTTTCTGCGTTTTCGTCGTCCTCATGATCCTCATGTAAGCTTGATTCATCAAGCTTGTATTTCTGCTTGCTCGGATATGAGCCACTTATATGGCTCGCATCCTCGGCATCGCCAGAAATTACACCCAGTACACTGCGGTCATTCGTCCTCCTCAGCCTTGAAACTGCACGCTGTACAGCGGTCTCAGGGAATTTAAGTGGGTTTATTACTTATAAATGCTGCGTATCTAACTTATCTCGCAGATAATCCCCAAGCACGTTATAGCTATAAACCGCAAGGAAGATCAAGAGAGAAGGATAAATTAACATCTGTGGGCGATGAAATAAATTACTTAGTTCTTTAGCCTCGCTAAGAATGTTTCCCCAGCTTGGGTCTGGCTGATTTATACCAAAACCTAGGAAGCTTAAAGCTGATTCTCCTATGATAAAACCTGGTATAGAGAGAGTCGCTGCCACTATTAAGTATGAAAAGCTCTGTGGGATTAAATGCTGTGTGATGATTCTCTGGGGGCTTGCACCCATTAATTTAGCAGAGCTAACATAATTTTCTTCTTTAATCGAAAGGAGAATGCCGCGAATAACTCTACTTAAGCCTGCCCAAGCCGTAAATGACAGGATTACAGTAATTAAAGCAAAGCGTTCTATATTCGTAAGGCTCGCTGGCAGCAGAGCTGCTAGAATTATTAATAAATAAAAGCTAGGAAAGCTCATCATAGCTTCAGCTAATCTCATTAAAATATTATCGATAAGTGGGCTAGAATAAGCAGAGATCGCTCCGTACAGAGCTCCTATAGGAAACGCTATTAATAGCGTAAGGAAACCTACTGTAAGACTGGGTTTGGCTCCGTGAATTAAACGTGAAAAATTATCTCTGCCGAGTTGGTCGGTGCCGAGTATGTAAAATTTATAATTCTCTTGGGCGTGTAGCGAAACTCAAATTTCTGCGTTTTCGTCGTCCTCATGATCCTCATGTACCACTAGTACACTGCGGTCATTCGTCCTCCTCAGCCTTGAACTTGTTCGTTTGGCTACACGCCCATCTTTAATGGCGTGTAGCGAAACTCCAATTTCTGCGTTTTCGTCGTCTTTGGGATTTTCATTAGCTAATCTTGCACTGATAAGCTTTTTAGGGGTGAAGAAATCTAGATAAATCTTCTGCTGAGTATTTAGAGTTTCTTTTTTATAAGACTTTGGGTTATAAATATATCTCTGCCGATAAGTGTGAATGCCATGAGTATCTACACCGAATTTAGATGGGTTAGCATAACTAGCTTTATTATTTTGCTCGCAAGGATCATAGGGAGCTATATAATCAGCAAAAAATACAAATCCATAGAGGGTGGCTAAGATCATTATGGAGAGCTGAATCTGGAAGTTTTTCATTAAGTGAGGTGATTATTATTAAATGTACAAATTTATGGTTGAAACATAAATTTGTACATTTGTTAGCTAGCTAGCTAGCTCCTAATGAGTTAATTAAAATCTCAATTAAGCTCTGTGAGCCTATTCCTGCTGATTTAGCTTGAGCTGGTAAGTCGCTGGTATCTGTCATGCCAGGTAGAGTATTGAGTTCTAAAATGTAAGGATTATACTTAGTGCCCTGGGCTGCTGTCTCTAAGCTGTTTTTTACTTCGATGATGAAATCCACTCTAGCAAAGCCAGAGCATTCTAAAGCTCTGTAGGCTTTAAGAGCCGCTCTGTGAATTGTTTCTGTAAGACCATTTGGAAGCACGGCTGGTAATTCAAACTCAGTTAAGCCAGCTGTGTATTTAGCTTCATAGTCATAGAACTCTTTTTTAGGCGTTAGCTTTAAAATGGGTAATGAGATTAAATCCCCATCAATTAAAAGGTTTGGGTTGTTTTTTAACTCTTCTAAATTAAGACCTAGCTGTTTATAAAGCTCTTCACTATAGGGAAGTATACTGGTCGTAACTTCTATTCCTTGAGTATACGGTTCTATAAAGGTTTTAATATGTGTTTTAGCTTTGAGTTCATTTTCTAAATTGGGTTCTGAAGCTAGTTTTTTTTTGAGTTCAGCTAATGAATTTATTTTTTCTACTCCCACGCTAGAGCCTTCAGCGGTAGCTTTTAGAATTATAGGAAATTTACTGTTTTTGTTTTCCTCTGCTGAAACTGTTTTCTTTAGGTCGTTCTCGTTTAATAAATCTTCTAAATTTAAATTAGGAAAAACATTTAAGCCATTAGCTTTCAGTAAAGCTTTAGTAGTAAGTTTATTCATACAGTTAGCACTCGCTTTAACATTAGAACCCGTATAAGGTATTTCTAATAATTCAAGAAAGCCTTGCACGCAGCCATCTTCACCGAATCTGCCGTGCGTCATCAAAACAGCTAAGTCGATTTGATTAGTGACTTTAAGCTCAACTATTTTTTTTAAATCTTCTTTAGAACTGAGGTGTAAGGTCTCAGTATTTTTATAACCTGCTGAAACTAAGCTGTTAGCTACATTTCGCCCTGATCTTAGAGCTACTTCTTTTTCTGCTGAAAAACCTTCGTCAATGACGAGAATTTTAGAGGTCTTACTGATTATGTTTGGTTTAGTGGAGAGCATTTAAATTAATTTTAGTATAAGTTATGATGATAGAGGAATTTTAAAGGCTTTTTTAAAAAAGAATTCTATGTCACGTATAATGAAGATCAGTTATGCCACCTGAGCTAAGAAAACTGCCTATTGGTATTCAGTCTTTCGAGAAGTTAATTCTTGAAAATACTATTTATGTTGATAAAACTAAATATATTTATGAACTTATAAAAAATGGTTTTGGTAATTACTTTTTTAGTCGCCCGAGGCGTTTCGGTAAATCACTATTAATCTCTACGCTAGAGGAGATTTTTTCTAATCGCAGAGAGCTTTTTAAAGGTTTATGGATAGATAGTTCTGATTATCAGTGGAAGGCTTATCCTGTAATTAAAATTTCATTTACGGCAATAGAATCTGATTCTGCTCATAACTTAAAGCAGGGTTTATCTTTTTTACTGGTGTTAGTAAATTTTCTAAAACTTCCATTTTTTCGGGCTTGAATAATTTAGTAGATATTAGTATGGAAGACAGTTTTACGACATTACTGGGTTATACGGAAGAGGAAATACTAAAATACTTTTCAGGTTATTTAAAACACTTAGCAGAAAGCCAATCCCTAAGTATTCAAGAGACCTTAGCTAAAATTAAATATTGGTATAACGGTTACAGATTTTCTAAAAAGGATATTAGAGTATATAATCCATGGTCTCTTATGTCGGCTTTAGAGAAAAAAGACTTTCTGTCAGTGAACGTTAATTCTGAGATTATTGCTATATCTAGGTCTATCAATAGTGGTGATCTGAATAAATTCTTCTCTTTGTTAAAATCCTATTTTGCGAGTATTCCATATGAGTTAATTGAGAAAAAACGTCTAAATGAAAAGTATTTCCAGTTGCTCTTTTATTTATTGATGCGCGTTACGGGCTTTATGGTTAATACTGAAGATGGCACTGTTGCTGAACGAACAAGTTCAAGGCTGAGGAGGACGAATGACCGCAGTGTACTGCGGGTACATGAGGATCATGAGGACGACGAAAACGCAGAAAATGGAGTTCGGCAACAGTGCCATGATATGATTTTTAATAATACTGAGGTAATAGAAATAGTCATGACAGCTAAATTAAATGAAAGACAGAAATCTATACTTTCTCATTTGCAGATTGCTAAGAGCTCAGTTTCTCAGATCGCTGATTTAATGAATGACGCTAGTAGAGCGACACTAAATAGAGATTTGCTGAAATTAGAAAGCTTGGGTTTGATTTATAAAGAGGGAAGGGCGAGAGCTACTCTTTATGTGTTAAATAAGAGTTCAGCCCTGCTTTTACCGATAGATCCAGATTCATATTTCGCGGATGACATAGATGAAAGAAAGATTATTACTAATTTCAATATGGATATTTTTGAGATTTTAAACTCTGTTCCTACTTTCTTTTCAGAGAGTGAATTACAGTATCTAAAACAGCTTAATGAAATTTACCAATCAAACTATTTAAAAGCTAATAAATCTATTCGAGATAAGGAGTTAGAGAGGTTTACGATTGAGCTTAGCTGGAAATCCTCTAAAATTGAAGGGAATACCTATAGTATTTTAGATACTGAGACTCTAATTAAATCTCATAAAAGGGCTAAAGGTAAATCAGAAGAAGAGGCGAAGATGATATTAAATCATAAAGCTGCTTTTGATTTTATTTTTCAAGACCCTAAGTATTTTACTCACTGGACTTTAATTAAACTTACAGAGTTACATGGCTTATTAACAGAGGGTTTAGATATAAATAGAGCGATAAGAGAGTCTCAAGTCCGCATTACTGGTACAAATTTTTTACCTTTAGATAATCAATGGCAGATTAAAGAGGCTTTAAATAAATTTATAACTTTAATAAACTCTTTTAGCTCAGGTTTAGATAAGGCATTACTCTGTTTATCAATACTTGCATATATTCAAGTTTTCGAGGATGGCAATAAAAGAACTAGTAGGCTTGCTGCTAATGCTTGTTTACTGGCTGATAATTACTGCCCGCTCTCTTTTAGAAGTATTAATGAAGATGAATATAAGAAAGCAGTTTTACTTTTTTATGAGCAGAATAATCTCAGCTACTTGAAAACTTTATTTATTGAGCAGTTTAAATTTGCTTGTGAAAATTATTTATCCTGATCAAATTCAAGTAATATTGTGTCCCCGACTGAGGCAGCAGAACTGGCTCGGGGACGGCTAAGACGGATAATAAGGAAGCTTTAGCAAGAAATCTATCGCTGGAACTACTTGAACATCATTAATTTTAAGATTCTCTTGTCCTAAGTATATGAAGGAAAAGATCTGCGAAATTAAAAACGAATGTTTAGTGAATCCCAAGATATTCACTTATAAACTTCTCTTTAGCAAGCTCAGCGGCTTCACTCGCTTCTTCAATCTCCTGACAAAGTTTTATTTGTTTTTCTATAGATGAAACATCAAGAGTACCATTGTGTAAAGCTGTTATGTGTTCTTTAATAGAGTCAGATT
>JBJTTW010000156.1:0-3724 GCA_046080385.1 bacterium | reverse complement strand
AGTAACATCGCCTCTATCTTCTGACGCATTGCCTCTGTGATATGGTTATACTTGCTCATTGTTTTAGGTTACTTTTTGTTATTGAAACCTTTATACAATGAGCTTCTTTTTCTTAATTTAACTTCAGACTAGATTCTAGGCACCTTCCTCAAATTAAAGAAATTTTTCTTTTTAATAAAAAACCTTCATTAAAGTCAGCCCATCTGGGGCTTCAGCTTTAGCCTTAATTAAACTTGAACTTGCTCCGTGGGCTACACACCCATCATTATCAGCAGCAATAACGAGAGCCAGATTTTTCACTGAAAAACATGGCTCTAATCTACTCACATCCTCACCTTTTGCAGCTAATTTTCCCACTTGGATAAGCTCTCCTACTATACGCCTCACCATATTTTTTAAAAAACGATTCGAGCGAATATAATACTTAAAGCAGACACCGCTCTCCTGAACCATTTCAGATTTCACAATATGACAGACTGGATTTTTTGCATAGCTCTCTGCTCTATAATAAGCACTAAAATCATGCTCTCCAAGAAATTTCTGGGCATGCACTTGCATCGCATTAAAGTCTAAAGATTCTTTTATCCAGACTAAACTATCCAAACGCAGTACTGGTCTATGCTTGCGAATAAATATTTTATACATATACTCTCTTGCTGTAGCTGAGAACCTTGCGTCGAAATCATCTGCAACTATTTCAATTTTCGTTACCGCCATATCATCTGGCAAAATACCATTTAAACCAATTAAAATTTTATCTGGATTCGACAAAACCAGCTCCGAGAAGGAATTATGGCACGGCTCACGCACTTCATTTTCATCACCCAGATGAGCGTGTAGCGAAACTCCAATTTCTGCATTTTCACCATCAACTCCTTGATTCAAATGAAAATTTACCACCTGCCCAATAGCATGCACACCAGCATCAGTACGACTAGAAAAATTAGTAGAGATATTTGAGCGAAAATAGATACCTAAAGCTTTTTCTAATTCACCCTGCACAGTCCTTGGGGACGGCTCGCAATCTACAATTTCTGCGTTTGACTTCTTAAAGTTCTGAATCTGTGAGCCAGAAAAGCCAGCACCATTATATTCAAGAATTAACTTAAAATTAGACAATGTCAGCTTCGCCCTCCTCAGCCTTAAACTTGCAGGTTTCGCAAGAGTATTACTATTACTCTGCGTTAGCGACTACTACAACTAAAGCTGGGCGAATGACTTTTCCTTGCAGCTGATAACCAGTCTTAATAACCTCAAGAATAGTACCCTCTGGGTGTTCCTCTGAAGGCACACTCGTAACAGCCTCGTGCAAAGCTGGATCAAAAAGCACATCAGTTTTAACCTCAGCGATACCAATCGCCTGTAAAGACATCTGGAACTGCATCTTAAGCATATCAAAACTCTTTAGTATTTCCTCAAAAGCAGTCTCCATCTTTATACTCTTCTTAGCAAAATCAAAATTATCAATAGCTGGCAATATAGCTTCAATCGTTGACTGGGCGCCATATTTACGTAAATCGTCTTTATCTTTCTGAAAGCGTTTCAGCATGTTCTGCTGATCTGCCCATAATCTTTTATAGCTTTCATCAAGCTCTTCAAATTCTTTTTTTAATTTTTCATATTTAGCCAGCAAACTAGCATCGGTAGAGGTATCTAAACTAGCCGCACTATCCTTCTCAGTTGAAGGTGAAGACTGCTTCTGAGTCACTTCTTCAGATAACTCAAAAGAATCTACATTAGGATCTTGATTTAAACTGTCTTTCATATATTCTCTCGTCTCAGCATCTTTCAGCATTTCCTGATTTAACTTCCGCTTTAATTCATCAATATTATTCTTTTTAACACCTACAAATTCATCGGACATAGAAATTCACCTTTGAGCTTTTATCATTTTAGCAAGTTTGAGCCTATCAATCTTTTCAAGTTCTCTATAACCTTAGGGAAATAATTATATCTAATAGATTTTTCGTTTGAAAAGCTTATAAACTCTTTATTTAAAGCAAGAAAAGTGTTTATAGCTTCCGTATCATTCTTAAAAATCAAACTCATCTCTGGAAGATAGTTTAGAAGACGCTCAGATGAGTTAATAAGCAGTCGCATCTCCTCATCAGTCTTATCCATGGCGATTTTCAGCAAATTATAAAAAACGAACATTCTAAGAGAGATATCCTCATTAAAACCATTAAAGACTGGTTTTAAGATTTCATCTGAAAGTAACTCTGCTATAAAATCTAAAACTGAATCTAAGCTAGTATCTTTAGCTTTCTTATCTATCTTATTATTAAAGATACTGCTAAAACGTTTATTTACAGGTATTCCCAAAAAATCTAACAAAATTTCCTGAACAGAAGTATCTGAAAACAACTCAGACATATCAAAAATTTTAAAATTTTCTGGATAAGCAAGCTCTAACTGAGCAGCTTTTAAATAATAATCATCCCAGAAGCAAGCAAGAGCAGCTTCTTTCCCTAAATCATATTTAGGGAAAGAGTTCCCGAGTATATCATTCTTTAAATATAATCCCTGAGCGAAGCATTCGTGATCAGCGTTAGACCAAAAATTAAAATTCTTATGATTATTCATCCATGACTTTAGAGTCTCAGCCTTATCTCGCCTTAAACAGACCACACGAATAGCAGTATTAGCAGGAAATAAACCACCTAGCTCAGAGAGCGGAGCCTTAACCTCTTCGCCTGACAGTCCGTGATGAAAAATGAAATTTTTCATCACCTCCTTAAGTAAAGGCTCTATATAATTCAATAAAGAAAAATTAACTTCACCTACATCAGGATAGTCGATAGTAGATGCTTTACGGAGCTTCGCTAATAACGAGTTTAAACTTACTAAATCAAAAGTCCAAGGCAGTAAAACGCTTTCATGCAGAGTGTTAACTTTCTGCAAATTAAGAAAAGTCATCAAAGCCTGAGTGCCACAGCGCCCCGTACCTATTCCAAGCACTATCATGGGACTACTCCCAATCTTCAATTTCTGCGTTTTCATCATTCCCTTATCTGACTACCCATTAAGCTGCCCCTAATTTAATTTTATTTAGAGTAAGGGGTTTGAAGTAATTAACGGAGACATAGAGGAAGCGATCTAAAATTGCTCTTAGATCAAACCTTCTATTGAAGCGATATTGAAATTCAGCAAAATATTTATTAAGATATTTATCAGAAACATCATGGTGCGTGCCTCTTAAGAAGTTTTTAAGATTACTTATTAGTGTATTAATGGCATTGAATTTTTTGAAATTCTTTTTTTGCACCTCTTTATTCTCGTTATTCATAACGGTTTTAGAGTGATCATAATTTTCATTGAGAACATTAAAAGCAGCAAGGGCGTCAGAGTGAATGATAGTTCCTTCTTTTATGTATTTTTTGGCGAAGCAAGAAACCTCTGCTTTAGAGAAGCTATTAACAGTATGAAATTTGACTTTAAGTGGATTTCCAAAGCCATCAGTACTGACAGCAGCTAAAAAAGCTTGCTTATTCTCAGAGCCACGCCCAGATTTACCTTCCAGCTTTCCTCCATAGTAAACATCATCTATTTGCACTTGATTATCAAGCATTTGCTCATCTTCTCGGCTTTCCATTACAGCCAGTATTTTTTGTCTCATTCCCCAAGCAGTATCTTTATTTACCCCGAGCTTCCTTTTTAAATCCATACCAGAAGCACCTTTCTTAGTTTGGGTAAGTAGGTAAATAGCTAAAAACCATTTTGTAAG
>JBJTTW010000155.1:0-2873 GCA_046080385.1 bacterium | reverse complement strand
GAAGGACTCAATAACAAAATTCGAGTCTTTCAGCGAAGAGCTTATGGTATTCGAGATGAAGAATACCTCAAACTTAAAATTCTCACCTTTAAGCTAAAACCCTTGTGAAATACTAATTCCACTCAAACGGGAGAAGAACCGAATTTATTTTGATGATATGCCTTGTGTAGATTTTTCTGAGAAAACTATGATAGATAAAGAGTTTCTAAGATTTTTTCAGGGCGAGGCTCGCCTGAGCTTGAATTTACCACAGGAACAGATTTTTAAGAATCTAAAACTTTATACTAGTGAGCAAAAATTTAAAAATGGGGCAGTATTATTCTTTGCTAAACAGCCTGAGGAGTTAATAGAAAAGGCAGTTATACGTTGCATAGCTTTTCAGGGCTTTGATAAGCGTTTCATTATAGATGATAAACAGTATGGTGGAAATCTTTATAACCAATACAAACAAGCGATGCAATGGCTTAGAGGTAAATTAGATATTCGCTATGATATTGAAGGTCAGGGTGCTGGTCCTCGTAAAGAATTTTGGGAAATTCCAGAGAATGTTTTTAAAGAAGCGATTATTAATTCACTTGCTCACCGAGATTATTATGATAGAGGTGCTGTTACGCACATCGAGGTCTATGACGATAGAGTAGAAATTACGAATCCAGGTGGTTTAGTTAGTGCTATTTCTGAAGAAGAATTTGGAAAACGTAGTCACTCAAGAAACCCTTTAATTTTTGGTTTATTTACTCGCATGCATTTAGTTGAACAGGTAGGTTCGGGGATTAATCGCATACAAGATCTAATGACATCAGCAGGGCTCTTGGAGCCTGTGTTTCAGAAGCAAGGATTTTTTACTTTAATACTGAAACGTCCAAAAAGTTCGGTGAAAAGTTCGGTCAAAAGTTCGGTCAAAACAGTAGATAAAATAATGAGATTTATAAAAAATAATCCTAAAATTACTATTGCAGAGTTAGCAAAAAATTTGAAGATCAGTACAAGAGCTATAGAGAAGCACATTGCTCAGTTGAAGAGTAGTGGTTTAATTGAGAGAATTGGTTCTGATAAAGCGGGTTATTGGGAAATTGTGTGAGGTTTCTTTAACCTGAAATTAAGATATATGTCCAAATTTTACGCTGTTCAAAAGTAACTAAAGGGCAGATGCAGATTTCAGCTAAAGCAGCTTCTGAGCTTGTAAATCCTCTAAGACTTTAGCCATCAGGGCAAAGTAGTTTATTTGTTTAAACGGATAATTATCCCATTGTTGCTGGGTTACATAGCAATAATCGACTATAATGTGTTCCTCATCAGGTAGAGATATTGTTTGTCCGAATTTTGTAAAATTTGACAGCCAATCCAAGTTACCATAATCATGAACTTGTCTACTAAAATCGCTACGGGGATTAAAAGAAAAGGTATCATTAGAGTTTTCGTAGCTATGGTAGCTATCTGATTTAAAGTCTCTTAATATTAGAAAAAATAAAATCTTGTACATATCAGAGTTTTGTTGATTTTTCTTACTAAATGCATCATCTAATTTTTTACTAAAATTACAGACAGGTTCTTTAGTTGCAAGCTTTTTAAATGAGGTTTTTAGATTTTCAGCACTACCACTGATACTAATTAGTACAGAAAGTAGGAGTCGAATAATAGAAAGCTCGTTATTATTACGGCTTAATTTTTCGCTGAGTATTTCATTTAGATTTATTCTGCTAATTGACTGAATTTGTCTAAAATTTAGTTCTTCAGTCTCAATAAGGCTTTTCAAAAAATCTGATAAAAAAGGCTTTAGGAAGTCATTCTTAATGTGATAGTTATGTATGTTTATAGACCGATCCATAGAGTGCATCGGCTTATCATTTTCTACAAGCCAAGGAATTTCAAAGTCCTCAAAGCCTGTGAAAATATGCTCAATATTTTCCTCCACGTATTTGATCATCTCCTTTCTAGAGTTATAATCAAAAACTTCACCACTATAAAATTTATCTAAATACCCTACGAAATTTGCTTCAGCACCGTATCTATGATGAAACAGTGATCTTAAGTTTTCTACATCACAGACGAAAATGATTTTATCGAAGTTAAATTTATTATGCTTTCTAGAAGTGTTTTCTTCTGTGTAATACTGTACATCACAGTGAGCGGAAAAAATATTTAGTAGCCTGAAAATATGCTCAGGGTCTAATCTATCAAGATCGTCAATAATTAATATAGTTTCTTTTTTGGTATTTTCTATATCTTTTAGTTTTTCGATTTGTTTAGTTATAATTTCTGAAATCAGGTTGTACTCATAGATAGAGCCTATTTTACTCTGCTGTTCTATTAAGTATTTTTTAAATTTTTGTTCATTGGATTCTGTTCCCTCGCTGTATTTTTTAACAGCTTCTTCAATAGACTTATCTACATCTGTATAAATACTGCAAAGCTTTTCTAATGCCTTTACCTCTGTATCAATCTTGAAAAGCTTTTCTAAGATTCCTACAGTAAACATATCTCCAAATTTTGCGAGTGATGAAACTATAGTTCCGAGTCCTATATATAAAAGCTCTTCAATATTATTACTGAGGAAAGAGTAATGATTCTTAAGAGTCTCTAATAGCGAATCAGATTGGAATCTATCACTTTGAATTAAGTTAATGACGATATCTCGCTTTATTAATTCAAAAATATCTTCATTACTGGCTACCGCATAGTTAACGGGAAATAGATGTACTGTTTCATATTTCTTTTCATTTTCTTCAGAAGAAAAGAAAATATTTTTTAAAAAATAAGTTTTTCCTTCACCGTATTTTGCAGAAAAAATAATACGATGATTATCAGAGCTTTCTAAGTGTTTCTCAAAACTTATTGACATAATTCACCAACCCCAAACTCCGCTAAATACT
>JBJTTW010000154.1:0-1186 GCA_046080385.1 bacterium | reverse complement strand
GTCTCGGAGCGACTTTACAGAATCGCTGGATAGAGCCAGAAGAGATAGCAAGCGCTATTAGTTATTTACTTTCTGAGCCAGCGAAAGGAATTACTGGTCAGCAGCTCAATATCACTGCTGGATTAGACATTTAGGGCGTGTAGCCGAATGAACAAGGCTGAGGAAGGAATGACAAAAGTTACACGCCTATCTTAGAGATATTAAGCGATTGTATAAAGTCCCTAAACACTGCTAAATCATGGCTTTGGTCTTCTTCTAAGACACGAATCGCTTTAGTGCCGATAATGGCTATTTCTACGCCTAAACCGAAAGTCTCTTCGACTTTAGAAGCACTGTCTATGCCGAACCCTAAGCCGATAGGTTTATTTGGAGCATATTTGCGAATCTCAGCTATCTTCTGTTTTAGAATGCTTGTAGTTTCTTGCCATTTTCTGGTATCGCTATCAGAGCCAGTTATACCAATGCGGCTTACTAAATATATAAATGGTTCAGATAGTTCCACTATTCTTTTAATTCGCTGCTCTGAACTAGTTATGGCTACCAGTAAGGTTAAAGTGAGTCCATGGTTTTTTAAAATTTTAGAAACCGTCTCAGCCTCTTCTACTGGTAAGTCTGGAATTAATAAACCTTTAATGCCATATTCTGAACATTTTTGAGCTAACTTTTCTATACCATAGACATAGACAGGATTATAGTAAGTGAAAAAAATAATATTATTCAATCCATAATGAGACTGTGTATTAATTTTAACTTCGCTGTTTTCGCCTTTCTGTGGCTCATTATCAGAAAATTTTATATTTAAACCAGCTTCTGACCGAGCTTGAGCGACAAGTTCAAAAACTTTATCTATATTAATACCATTAGCTAAAGCTTTAAAACTCGCGTTCTGAATTATTGGGCCGTCGGCGAGGGGGTCAGAAAAAGGTATCCCAAGCTCAATTAGAGAAACTTTTTCTTCATGTAGTATTTTTAAAGTCTGAATACAAGCGTCTTTTGAAGGATAAGCAGCGGTAACAAAAATACCTAACATTATTCTTCGTCATGCTCCGTAGCTTTATTAGCTTTAAGTGCTAAAAAAAGAACAGTCCCTATGATTACTGTAAGTGTTCCAAATATTGCGATTGCCATAATAGATGTATTATATTACGTACTGTGCTTATCCGTCCTCTTCAGCCTAGAAGCCTCT
>JBJTTW010000153.1:0-11343 GCA_046080385.1 bacterium | reverse complement strand
GACCTTGGATCCAATTCCCTGAAACTCTCTATACTTACAATACTACTATCCATGAATCTATTTCCTCATGAATAACTCTCCTTGAATAGCTTTTATTTACTTGCTTTATTTTTACTTAATTATTAGTGGATTTGCCGTGCCTCTATCTTCTGACGAACTGCTTCCGTGATATGATTATATTTGTTTATTGTTTTAGGTTACTTTTTGCTATTGAAACCTTTATACAATGAGCTTCTTTTTCTTAATTTAACTTCAGACTAGATTCTAGGCTTCCTTAATTTGGGATCTTAAACTCTCAAGTTAATTGATCAAATAATAGTTTTAGAAGAAAAAGATATTTAACCACGCCAATAGCTAATGTGAAAATTACCTATTTTAATAAGAAAATAATAGCAGGGTCTTTACAAAAGCTCTTACCAGCTTACCTACCCAGCTCTATTACCAACAGGCTCACCACCACCAGTCTCAGAACCTATTTCGCGACCTGTTCCGTTAAGACCAAGGGCTTTCTTTTTCTTTTTAATAGTAGATCTCTTTAGCTCTTCTTGCTTTTCTGGAGGTAGTTTCCCTGTAACTCTAAATTTAATCTGAGCTTTAACTAAAGCCTGCCTCTTATCAGCATCTTTAGTCTCTTCAGTTACATCCTCTGGTTTTTCATAGATTTTATCTTTCGGAAACTCTGCTTCGAAAATTAAATAAGCTTCGATTTCATCTCCATCTGTATGTTCACCATTAATGAGAGAATCTGAAATAGGATCTTCAAGAAGCTTCTGTATAGTTCTTTTCATCGGTCTTGCACCGTAGGTTCTGTTATAACCTTCAGTCGAGACTTTATCTTTAACTTCATCTGTAAGAGTAATGGTCATACCTTTCTCTTTCAGTCTGCTTTCTAGATCTTTTTTCATGATATCGACTATCTTACGCATATCAGTACGAGTTAAGTGTTTGAATATGACGATATCGTCGAGCCTGTTTAGGAACTCAGGTCTAAATGCACGCTTCATTTCTTCCATAACCGCATCTTTCATACGCTTATATTTTTCATCTTCAGCCTGTTCTTCAGTGTTAGAAGCGAAGAAACCTACACCAAAATCACTGTTCATGCGCTGAGCACCTACGTTAGATGTCATGATGATAATAGTATTTTTAAAGCTAACTTTACGTCCTTTACTATCAGTCAAATGACCATCATCTAACATCTGTAACATAACGTTAAACACATCAGGGTGAGCCTTCTCTATTTCGTCGAAAAGTACTACGCTGTAAGGCTTTCTACGAACGGCTTCTGTTAATTGACCGCCATCGCCATAACCAACATATCCAGGAGGTGAACCTATAAGTTTGCTTACAGTATGCTTCTCCATGTACTCAGACATGTCGACTCTGATTAAATTATCAGCACTGCCGAAATAATAATCAGCGAGAACTTTAGCTAGTTCAGTCTTACCTACACCAGTAGGACCGCAGAACACAAAAGAACCTATCGGTCTTTCTGGATTTTTCAATCCAGCTCTAGCTCTTCTAATAGCTTTAGAAACAGCTGTAACAGCTGAGTCTTGACCTATAATTTTGCCATGAAGAGTATCTTCCATCTGTCTTAGCTTGTCATTCTCACCAGCTTTCAAGTCACCAACGGGTATTCCAGTCCAGCTAGCTACTATTTCAGCTATTTCTTCCTCACCCACAGTAGGTTTATTTTTCTCTTGCTCTTTTCTCCACTCTTCTTGGAGACTACGGATTTTTTCTCTAATATTATTTTCTTGATCTCTAAGCTGTGAAGCTTTCTCAAACTCTTGCTGACGAATAGCTTCTTCTTTCTGTCTTGAAATAGTAATCAATTCATCTTCATATTTTTTAGCTTCTGGTGGTAAACCACTAGCCTTAAGCCTTACTCGAGAACTAGCTTCATCTATTAAATCTATAGCTTTATCTGGTAAATGTCTATCAAAAATATATCTATCAGATAATCTAGCAGCTGCTTCCACAGCGGCATCAGTGATAATTAGGCGATGATGTTCTTCGTATTTCTGTCTTAGACCAATAATGATCTGAATAGTCTCTTCTACAGAAGGCGAGTCTATAATTACAGGTTGAAAACGTCTTTCTAGAGCAGCATCTCTTTCTATATGCTTGCGATATTCTTCTAAAGTAGTAGTACCTATACATTGAAGCTCTCCACGAGCTAGTGCTGGTTTTAAAATATTGGCTGCATCTATAGCACCTTCAGCTGCGCCAGCTCCGATTAAAGTGTGTAACTCGTCTATGACTAACATCATATTCCCAGCGGTACGGATTTCATCCATTATTTTTTTAAGTCTTTCTTCAAATTCGCCTCTATATTTAGTTCCAGCAACTAAAAGACCTAAATCTAAAACGATTAATTTCTTACCAACTAAAATATCTGGTACATCATTCGCTACTATTTTTTGAGCTAAGCCCTCAGCTACAGCGGTTTTACCTACACCAGGTTCACCTATTAATACAGGGTTATTTTTAGTTCTTCTACCCAATATCTGAATGACTCTTTCTATCTCTTCAGCACGCCCGATAACTGGATCTAATCTACCTTCTGCGGCAGCTAAAGTAAGGTCTGTACCAAATTCATCCAAAGTAGGTGTTCTTGTTCTAGTATTTTGGTTAGCATTTTTATTAGAGCCTACCCCAAGTAAAGAATTATTAGTACTACTGCCAGAACCACCAGTAGCAGTAGAGTTAGAACCTGACTCACCAAGTAATCTAATAATATGCTGTCTAACTTTCGCTAAATCTACACCTAAATTATCTAAAACCCTAGCTGCGACTCCTTCGCCCTCTCTAATTAAGCCCAGTAAAAGATGTTCAGTGCCTATATAGTTATGTCCGAATTGCCTAGCTTCATCCCAGCTTAATTCTAAAACCCATTTAGCTCTGGGTGTAAACGGAATTTCGACTGCTACGAAGCCTGAGCCTCTACCTATAATTTTTTCTACTTCAATGCGAGCATCTTTTAAATTTACTCCCATGGATTTTAGAGTTTTAGCTGCTACACCAGTTCCCTCACCGATAAGTCCGAGCAATATCTGCTCGGTACCAACGAAATTATGACCAAGTCTTCTAGCTTCTTCTTGAGCCAGCATTATGACTTTTATCGCCTTCTCTGTAAATCTTTCAAACATATATTGTGCGTTAAGCTCTGCTAGTTAGTATCTTACCACCAATTCTAAAGCAGGTATCAAATCAACTTAGTTAGAGTGATTTAAATTATTAGAATTTAAGAAAGTATAAATGAATGAAAAGCAGTGAAACAAAATTACTTTGCTTCACTGCTTTTACAAAGGTGGTGTGTGTTAGGAAATTTAGATGGAAATAGTTGCTTTTATTAAACCTTCTAAGTCGTGTTTTAGAGCATAAAGTACGGCCTGAGTTCTATCGTTAACTTGGAGCTTAGTAAACACGTTGTTAATATGAGTTTTTACAGTTGATTCGGAGATGAATAAAGTTTTAGCAACTGCTTTATAGTTAAAGCCTTCGCATAAATATTTTAGAACTTCTGCTTCTCTTTCTGTTAACAGTTCTAGGTTCGCGTAGTTAGTTTCATTAGAGGTAAGTACTGATCTATTAGTACTAAGAGTAGTTTTAATAGCTTGGTTTAAAACAAAGTCTATGAATAGTTGGCATGCTTCAGCTGCTTCTATAGCAAGTGACATAGTTCTCTCAGCTCTTTCACTTAGTAACCACGCACTAATATTTTTGGCGAAATAGATGTCAAACATTGAAGCTTCTTCAATACTTCTAGATATAAAGATTACTCTAGTACTAGGAGAGTTCATGGCTATCATATTTAGTAAGTCTGCTGTAGATCTTTCACCTGGTAATTCGCTAGACATAACGATAATATTTGGTTTGTTGAAATTTAAGTGTTGGATTAAAGCCTCTTGATAATCTACTCTTTCGATTTTATTAAAACCAGCCATATTTAGTTCTTTAGTAATTTGAACAGTTGACTGTATTGGGCTTAATGCGATAATCGCTTCTCTAGATAGGCTTTGGTGTTTAATCATTTACGGTGCTCCTCTTTTCCTTTTTCCTCTTTAGTAACTTTGTATTAGTCCTTTAGTTCTCGCACTTACGATATAGACCAATAAGCGAAGAGGATAATAGGGGGAACCCTATATGAAAAATGAAAATTTAAACTACATAGTTAATATATCGGCTAGTTTCTGGAAAACTTTAGCTTTTTTTTGAAAATTTTTAATTTTTTTTTTGATTTTAATTAGTCCATTTACTTTAAAGCTTGCAAAGACTTAGAATAGTTAGCATAGTTGTAACTATATGAAGAAAGTCCCCTCTACTTTACCTCTAGTTGTTTTAGTGCTTTTCCTATCTCTCTTTGTCATGAGTTTGATGGGGCAGGATAATAAAAGAAGAATCCTGAGCTACAGTGATTTTATTAAGCGAGTCTTACCTAATGATGGTTCGTCTAGTCCCATCTATAGAGTCATTTTGACTAATGGAGATGATATAGCTAAGATCGAGGATAAGAATGGGGAGATCTACTACGCCCGCATTCCAGCAAGTTTATTAGGTGCTAACCAAGATTTAGCTGATAAGTTAGTAAATCATGATATTGAAGTAGACGTTAAGGCTCAGTCTAATGAGGGCTTTTGGATAAATATTATTTCTAATTTTATTATTCCAGTAGGTTTATTTGCATTTTTTATATTTATGCTTAGAAACGCTGGCGGCGGCGGTCCTATGTCTTTTGGAAAGAGTAGAGCTAAGATGATGACTAAAGATATTAATGTCAGCTTCGATGATGTTGCTGGTATTAGTGAGAGTAAAAGAGAATTAGAAGAGATAGTAGATTTTCTGAAAAATACTGATAAATATAAGGCTCTAGGGGCTAAGGTGCCGAAGGGTGTTCTTCTGGTAGGTCCACCAGGTTGTGGTAAAACTTTACTTGCAAAGGCGGTCGCCGGTGAGGCTGGAGTTCCTTTCTTTAGTATCAGTGGTTCTGATTTCGTGGAGATGTTCGTCGGGGTGGGGGCTAGCAGAGTAAGAGATCTTTTCGAGCAGGCTAAAAAAAATGCACCATGTATTATTTTTATAGATGAAATAGATGCAGTTGGTAGGCAGCGTAGTGGTATGTCTGGAGGCGGAAATGATGAACGCGAGCAGACATTAAATCAATTATTAGTAGAGATGGATGGCTTTCAACCTAACTCTGGAATTATAGTTTTGGCGGCAACCAACAGACCAGATGTTTTAGATAAGGCATTATTAAGACCAGGTAGATTCGATAGAAAAGTAGTTATAGACACTCCAGATTTAGCTGGCAGAAAGCAGATATTAGATGTTCACGCTAGAGGCAAGCCTATGGCGGCTGATATAGATCTAAAAGTTATCGCTAAAAGAACGCCAGGCTTTAGTGGTGCGGACTTAATGAATCTGGTAAATGAATCAGCGATACTGGCTGCAAGAGATACAGCTAAGGAAATTCAGATAAAGCATATAGAAGAGGCCATAGATAAGGTAGCTATTGGTCCAGAGAAACGCAGTAAAATCATTAAGCCTAAAGACCAGTTAAATACAGCAATTCATGAAATAGGCCATACTATAGTTAGTATTTTTAAAGAATCTAATAATGAATTTCATAAGGTAACTATTATCCCAAGAGGTATGGCATTAGGTTTGACTTGGTCTACGGAAGAGGAATATAAGGTATCAGCTTCTGAAAAGCATTTGAAGACAGAGATGATGGTGCTTTTAGGTGGCAGAGTGGCAGAGGAAATAACTTTCGGTAAGGAAAATATTACTACTGGCGCGTCTAATGATATGGAAAGATGTACTGCTATCGCAAGAGCGATGATAACTCGTTATGGGATGAACAGTAATTTAGGCATAGTTACTTATGGCGATAATGAATCTAACCCTTATCTGTCTCAGAGTTCTTATATGCAGAACTATAGTGATGAGTTCGCTAAAAAAATCGATGAGGAAGTTAAAGATTTAATACAGGCTATGTATACTGAGGTGAAAACTCTTTTAAATGACAAGAAAACTCTTTTACTTGGTTTATCTCAAGAGCTTTTAAAGAAAGAAACTTTAGATAAAGAGCAAGTTTTCTTAACTATAGAGCAGATACAGAAAGGCGAATATGAAATTTTAAGTTTAGATGAGATGGAAAAAATCGCTACTTCTAGAATGCCAGAACGTGTCGAGACTATGATACGTGAAGAAGAAGCTCAGAGACGTGATGAGCGTGAGAGATTAAGAAAAGAAGAGAACGAGGAAAAGCGTGAAGACACTAGAGATAAAGATGAAGAAGCTTAGTACTAATGAGATTCGCAGAGCTTGGATAAATTTTTTTGAGAAAGACTGTGGTCTAGAGCATAAATTTTATAAAAGTGCTTCTTTGGTACCTGATAATCCTACTCTTCTTTTAAACTCTGCTGGTATGGTGCCTTTTATTCCTTATTTTATAGGAGCGACTAAAAGACCTGAGCCGCCGAGGGCTGTGAGTATTCAGAAGTGTGCTCGTGTTGGTGGTAAAGATAGTGATTTGAGTAATATTGGTTATACGCAGAGGCATCATAGTTTTTTTGAAATGTTAGGAAATTTCTCTTTTGGAGATTATTTTAAGAAAGAAGTTATTCCTCTGGCTTGGAAATTCGTGACTGAAGTTTTAGGACTTCCATCTGAAAAACTTTATGTATCAGTATTTGAAGGTGACGATACTAGACCTTTTGATGAAGAATCTTATAATCTTTGGGCTAATATTTTTAAAAATGTCTATCCTGAAAATCAAATCGCTGAGCACATTTGGAAATTAACGGCGAAGGATAATTTCTGGGGACCACCTGGTCTTACTGGTCCATGCGGTCCCTGTAGTGAAATTTATTATGATCTTGGGGAGCATATTTTAGATAAGGATGATAGATATATAGAAATCTGGAATCTGGTGTTTATGCAGTTCGAGAAGCTAGATGACGGCAGCTTAAAGCCTCTAGAGCATAAAAATATAGATACTGGTGCAGGTTTAGAGCGTATAGCTATGGTTTTGCAGGGTGTTAATAATACTTTTGAAACAGATGAGCTTGCTGGGTTGGTGTCTGTGACGAAGGCTGAGGTTTTTAAAAACAGTGCTGTGCTTGATAAGGTCTCTGAACAATCTGATTTTGAAAGCAGTGAAATGTCTTCAAATTCTAAAACCAGTGAAATGTCCTCTAAGAAAGAGTTTGAACCATATTTTAAAATTATCGTAGATCATTTACGCTGTGCATGTTTTCTTATCGCTGATGGTGTCAGGCCTAGTAATGTAAGTCGAGGTTATGTGCTTAGAATGTTGATTAGAAGAGCGGCACGTTTTTTACACAAGCTAGGCTGTAGTTCTGAACCACTTTTATATAAGTTATCAGAGAAGGCTGTAGATATTTATGGAGCATTTTATGATGAGCTGGTTTTAAATAAAGAGCTTATAGCAAGTGTGCTTAAGAAAGAAGAGGAGCTTTTTGCGAAGACTATTGAGAATGGCTTGAAAAACTTAGATCTTATAGTTAGCGAAAATAATCGAGGTTCTAATTTTCAATTAAGTGGTGCTACCGTTTTTAATCTTTACTCTACATACGGCTTGCCACTTGAAATTGTCGAAGATGTTCTTGAGGATTATCGTAAACAGGGATTCTCAATAGGGCTAGATTATGAAGGCTACGAAAAGGCTCGTGAAGAGCATTCTAAAGCTTCTTCTACCTCTGCCTTTAACGTCTCTGTAAGTTCAGAGAAATCTCTATCACAGCTTTTACAGGCTTATCCTAAGACAGAGTTTTTAGGTTACGCTGAAGAAGAGACTGAAGCTGAGATTTTAATGATTTTAGATAAGGATAAAAACCCTATTTCTGAAATTAATTTCTCGGATATTTTGGCTAATAAAAATTCTGATTCAGTTTCGGAGAAACTTGTTTCTACTGAAAATCATAAAGAGACCGTAAATGGAGTTGTGCAGCCGTCTCATAAAGATTATTATGAATTTTTTCTTTTACTAAATAAGACTACTTTTTACGCTGAGTCTGGCGGACAAGTATCTGATTCAGGATATATTATTAGAAATCTTGCAGCGAATACTTTACTTTCTCAGAGTAGTTTTAAAGCGGAGACTGAATTTTTAGATGATAATTTAAAAATTAATGTTTCTCATAATTTACTTTTTACTGTAAGAGATATAAAAGCTATAGATGGTCGTATTTTGCATAAGCTAGTTATAGAGCTGCCTGAAGATTCTATTTCTAAAGATATGCAGAAAGTTTTAAAAACTGGTGATTTGGTTAAAACACAGGTTGATTCTAAAAAGCGTTTGCTTACTAAGCTTCATCATAGTTCTTGTCATTTATTACAGGCTGCTTTAAGAAAAACTCTAGGTAATTCTGTAACACAGGCGGGGTCTTTAGTTTGTTCAGATTACACGCGTTTCGATTTTAATTATGATTCAGCTCTATCTAAAGAGCAGGTGACTAAGGTTGAAGAACAGATTAATGCTTGGATAAAGGCTGCTTTGCCTGTAACTACTATAGAGACCAGTTTTGATGAAGCTGTTAAATTAGGTGCTTTGGCTTTTTTTGAGGATAAGTATGAAGATACTGTTAGAGTCTTGAAAATGGGTAGTGGAGCTGAATTAGCTTCAGTTGAACTTTGTGGCGGAACTCATGTACTCAATACTTCAGAAATTAAGAAAGTTAAGATAGTCAGTGAATCTTCGGTGGCTAGTGGTGTAAGGCGTATAAAACTTTTGGCTGATGAGCTGCTTGATAAGTTTTTAGAAGAAGAAAAAGCTAAGAATCTACAACTAGAGGCTTTAGAAAAGAAAAAAGAATTAGAGAAGCAGGCTGAGAATGAAAAAAAAGCTAATTGTTTAGCAGCTTTAAGAGATAAGGCAGATGTTTTTTTGAATTCTAAGTATGAGTTAGAATCTTTAAGAATACTTGATAAAGAAGTAGTTTTTATAATCGCTAATTTAAATGACATTGTTGATTTTAGTGTAGATTCTGATTCTTTGAAAACCTTTGCTGGAGATTTAAAGGATAAATTAGAAGCTCAAGGAAGTTTAGCTTGGGTATTTTTAATTGGTGCTTTTGAAAATAAAGTGTCTATCTTAGCTTTATGCTCTAAGAAACTTGCTGAGATTGATTTGTATAAAGTAAATGCTGTAATTAAGCTCACTGCGACTATTTGTGGCGGTGGCGGTGGTGGTCGCCCAGATTTTGCTCAAGCTGGTGCTAAGGATATTACTAAGATATCTGATGCGTTGATTGCGGTGAAAGATTATTTAGGTATTGTTCAAAACACTGCACTCAAGCAGGACTTGGGGTCATTATAAAAGTAGGATGCAGTTCTTAGGACTATGTTGTTTAAATTTCTATCTATCTTTAAGACAGATAGTTACATTTAGAATAGAAAAAACAGAATTAGTTAGGCAGTTAGTTTTTATTGGTTACGAATCTTTGCCAATGATTCTTGTGCTGACTTGTGTAAGTAGTCTAATTATTACAGTTAATACTGCTACAGAGCTTATTAAATACGGTGGTAGAGAGCTTATTGGGGCTGCCATAACTTTAAGTAATTTACAGGAAATTACACCAATTTTTATTGCATTTGCTATTACAGCACGTTGTGGGACTGCATTTACAGCAGAAATTGCAACAATGAAAATTAGTGATCAATTAAATGCTCTTAAAATTATGAAAATTGATCAACTGTATTATTTGATGACTCCTAAATTATTTGCGATTATTTTGCTTACTCCTTTTGTTCTTGCAATTTCTGCCTTAGTCAGTATGGTTTCTGGAATGTTGATGGCAAATTACGCTATTAAGCTTGAATATTTTGAATTTCTTGATTCAGCTTGGAGATATGCTACCCTCAAGGAGTATTTTTTTCCGTTGATTAAGGCTGAAATATTTAATATTTATACGGTGATTGTCTGTGTCACCTGTGCCCTTAGTGCTGGTGATTCATCTAAGGATGTAGGTATAGCTACTAGCCGTGCTTCTACTGCTGTTTTGATCGGAGTTGTTATTATTAATGGATTTTTGACACCGATTATGTATCACTAAAGGCTGGTGTTAATTTTATTCAATTTTAGTGAAACAAAGGATAATTACACATTCATTATTTTTAGGTGTTTTGTGTATTATATTTATTAACAGCTCTGAGTATTGCATGTGAGTTTAGGTACACTAACTTTAGAGGGTCCATAGTTGCAGAAGCTAGGCGATCTTCAAGCCTAGTTGAACCTTTTTTAAAAAAGATTTGAGAAATAGGATCGTTACCCCGAGTTGCTAGAGATGGAGCTGCACCAGTATTGAGTCCAACAACATCATCTAGGTACGGTAAAATAGCTGCGGCTACCATAATAGCCGGACTGGCAAGAGCTCTCACGGAGTCTAGCGGAATAGAATTAGTGAGAAGATCAATCATTTCTAATGTTGCAAAGCTTGATATAAGTCCTGCTCTTGCCTGTATTCCAAGGCTACCAATAGGTTTGCCATTATCATGAAATATTGCACTCGGTGATGCTGGACCTAATTTTAATCTTAATAAATCATCTTTTCCATTTATGTATATCGCTAAATTATCTCTTTGCATATCAGTGATTTCATTTTCAATGCATTTTTTTAACCTAGGGTTAGTTTCGAGTAAATTGTGTCCATCTTTAGTGAGGCTTGTATTCAAATGAATACCATTTGATAAGCATCTATCTTCTTTAATCACAGCTGAGAAATCTAAACTATATTCTTGTCCCAAAGTATCTTGTGTAATTTTGATTAATCTCTTCTGTAAATCAGTTAAATCCTCTAAAAAATCATTTGTTTTATCATCGTTAAAAAAACTAATTTCATATTGATTATCCTTAATTAATTCTGAGCTGAAATTCTCAACACCAAACTTTTCGAAACAAGTAAATTCTTTTTCAAATGCCGAAGTCAATTTTTCCAAATTCTCCTTACCGATAAATTGCTTTTTATCATCTTTTCGTATACAAAATTCAAGTTCAAAACCTAGTTTGAGATTCAACCCTTTCTCGATAAGTGCTGAATTGATTTCTTTGATTTGAGTAATTAAATTACTAGGTAAAGTGGACTGAAAAATTAAACCAATAATTGAGAAAAGTAGAAGGGAATTTTTTAACTACAACTAATATTTTTATCACAGATTATTGACACATAGTATTTTTTGATTACCTATGAAGCTGCCCCGATTTTAAGCTTAAAGCATTCTGAAATTGAATTTCCTTAATCATGTTTGATTTATATACTACATCAATGGCTAGTATTAGGGTTTAAGCTATTTTGTGGCAGCTTCATAGGTAGT
>JBJTTW010000152.1:0-7021 GCA_046080385.1 bacterium | reverse complement strand
CTTCCAAATCCTCAAAACATTCGACTATTCCTATATCCTCTATCTCTTTTACCATTCCTCTATTGAGACATGACTTTACAGATTTGGCCAGACTTACATCTGTATGAATTTTTGAACTGTTTTAGAATGAGACAGCCCTGGCCCACTCTGCTAGTTAAATTTCTTACCACGCAGAAGAGCGACGGAGCCGGTCCTTGCTACTTCCTTAATCCCAAAAGGTGCAATTAACTGTATAACAGCATTAATCTTCTCTGAATCACCAGTAACCTCTACAACCAGTGAATCCTCTGCGACATCAATAATGCGACTACGAAAAAGATCTGCAATTTCAATAATCTCAGCTCTATTTTGTTTAGAAGAAACCTTTATTAAAGCAAGCTCTCTATCAACATAAGGCAATTCACTTAAATCAGTTATCTTAATAACATTGATCAGTTTATTAAGTTGTTTTTTAACCTGTTCAACATCATCTTGAGTGACAATAATCATGCGACTTAGACCTTCCTGCTCACTTGGACCAACCGTGAGACTTTCGATATTATAACCACGACGACTAAAGAGACCAGATATTCGAGCCAGAACCCCTGATTCATTTTCGACTAGAACTGAGAGAACACTCCTTTTCATGATTCACCTATTTAATAGATACTAATCAGCGTCTATTAAATCTACCCTCTTTTTATGTCTCCCTGCAGTAAAATCAGCATCCAACCAAGCTTTAACTATTTCTTTAGCTGAATTTTCATCTATAAATCTAGCTCCCATAGCAATAACATTGGAATTATTATGCTCCTTACTGAGTCTCGCATATTCAGTATTATGACAAAGTGCACACCTGATGCCCTTTATACGATTAGCAGTAATAGTCATGCCAACTCCCGTACCACAGAGAAGTATTCCAAGGTTTTCTTTATCAGACTTAACATTGCGCACTAATAATTTTGCGAAATCGGGATAGTCAACCGCTCGACTAGAATTACAACCAAGATCAACAACCTCCATTAAGAGATCTTCTTTTAAGAATTTAAGGAGAACCTGTTTAAGTCCATAACCTGCGTGATCAGATGCAATAAATATGCTCATAAGTTTGCTAGTAAATCTTTTTTTATTGCTTGAAGAGCAGTCTTGATCGAGAAGTCTATTCTTCTATCATCGATAGTAACACTTAAACCAGCAAGTAAAGTCCTATCATGCAAAACTTCTCCAAACTGAACCATCTTAGAAGTTAATCTCTCAAGCTCTGTCTTTAAAAGAGCGAGTTCAGCAGAATCTAATGGCGTTGGTGCTGAAACATTTACAATAACAATACCTTTGGCTTGATAATATATTTTTTTATAAACCTCACATAAAAACGGCAGGACATTCGCTCTATTTTTTTTAAGCAATAATAAAACGAGACTCTGAACAGGCTTCGATACGTAATCGACAATAGTAGCTAACAATTTCTCTTGTTTTTGCTTAAGCTCTATATTAGGGTCTCTTAAAAACGCTGCTATTATGCCTTGACTCACCAAATTTTCGATAAAACTCAATTCGGAAATTACTGACTCTTCAAGAGAAATTTCAGCAAGAGCACTTGCATATTTATGGGATATTTTTTTTAGCTGAATTATATTCATTTATAATCGATACTCTTTAAATTCGCAAATGCGGCTAAATGCTTACTATCTTCACCTTTTTCAATTCTTTCAAGAAAACTAGCTTGAACTGAAGCTGTTGCTTTTTCTATAAAATAAGCCTCCACCTCTTGATAAGCCTTCTTTTTTTTATCCTCTATTTCTCTATATGCAAATGATTTCATCTTTTCTATCTCAAGCTCAGCTGACTCAATAATCTGTTTCTTTAAAATCTCTGCTGATTGCTCCGCAGAGCTAACAATCGCATCAGCATCACTTTTTATAGAATCTATTCTTACTTCTATCTTTAATAATTTTTCCTGATATCCCGATTTTTGAGCTTCTAATTCAAGGACTTCTTTATTTAATAAAACTTTCTTATCTTCAAGAGATTTCTTTAAAGCTCTAGGTAAAAAGTAAACGACCAAAAACAAAACTACAAGAAAATTAAGTAAATTACTCTCTAATATTATTTTCAAATAATCATTTTCTAACATAAACTTATACCAAACTATGATCTTGATTGCGAGATCCTAAACGAGAATCACGATTCTTTATAACTAAATTTAATTTCTCTGATAATGCAATAATAATCTGCTGAATATATTCGGCCGATGAATTCATTATTTCCAGTCTGTCATCTTCTAGAGCATTAAGAAGTTCTTCAACCTTTACACTAAGATCTATGGCCGAATTCTGAATTAAAGCCTCTTTTGCATGACCAGCTTTAACCCTCGCCTCCAGAATAAGAGCATTCGCCTTAATTTTAGCTTCAGAAATGGTCTTATCTTCTTCTAAAACCTTAAACCTAACTGCGATTTTAGCCTGAAGTTCATTAATATCCTCCCTAGCTCCACCAGACTCCTCTTCTCTAGTTTTAATATTCTTGAAGACTGGCTTAAAAAAAAGCAAGTCTAACAAAAATAAGAAAGCAATAAAGCTAACTAGAAAAAGAAAAGCGGTGAAGTCTATGGAGATCACTAATAAAAATCCTCTTTTTTATATTACTAAATCTTGCTGAAAATCAAGAACGAAACTAACCACGCAAGAATTCCAAGAGCCTCAGCCATACCTGCAAAAATAATCGCATTAGTAAAAAGAGCTGGAGTGTGATCTGGTTGCCTTGCTGAACCTTCAAGCATCTTCGCAGCAACATTACTTACTGCAATCGCTGGACCTGTAACGCCTAAAGCTGCAATACCTGCACTTAAAGCTAAACCTAATGTTTCAATTTCTGCCATAACCTTATAACCATCCTTTTAAAGAATTAACTCAAGAAATTATAACAAACTTAAAACTAAATAATTCAAAAGCTTAACCACAGTTTAAAGTTTCTCGGTTTAAACATATATGTATGAGAGTGTAAAAAGGAAAAATATATGCAGGGACACAATTACGGATATATACCAATGCCTACAGAAGGAATTAAAGTTCCTAAACCGACTATACACGGTGCGGCAGAATATAACCTAGTAGATGGGCAGAGTTTTGGTCAAACATTAACCAATATTATAGGAAAAGCTAATGAAACAATAGGAGCACCGCAACGATTGACCATAGATGCAGTAACTAAAGGGAATGTAGATATACACGAAGTAATGGTCGCGCTGGGTAAGTCAGAGGTAGCATTTAAATTAATTTCATCTCTTTCTCAAAAAGTCATTGGAGGCTTTGAAAAACTTGTCAGCATGCAAGTTTAGTTCTATCTTAATTAATCATACACATTTGTTATCTTACATATAAGGGCGGGTATATCTTAGTATATCTATACCCAGCAGGATAATGGTTTAGTAGTAATGGCAAGCGAAGTAGTAGCTGATAACGGAATGAACGAAGGGATCGGTGCAGGGAATGCCCCCCTCAGCTATGCTAATGCCCAAACCAGTCAAGGTTTTATAAATGACATAATCTCAGACCCACAGAAGCGGCTTTACGCGATTATTGGGGTCTCCGTCGTCGCGGTTTTATTAATAACTTTTATTTACATAGGAGCTCAGCCTAAAAATGAGAATAGGGGGAAATTAGTACCTTTAGTTCAAGAATTAAATCAATCAAGAGCTTTTGAAATTATCGCTAAATTAAAATCAGTAAATATTGAAGCAAAAGTAGTGAATGGTGAAAAGCCTGGAGAATACGTAATTCAAGTTTACGAAAAAGCTATAGAAACAGCTTACCTAGCACTTTCTAGAACTAATTTATTAGAGGATGAGGGCTATGGTCTTTTCGACCAAAATGACTGGGCTGCTAGTGACTATGATAAAAGAATAAAACTCACAAGGGCCATAAATGGTGATTTATCTAAAATCATTAGCCGCCTTGATGGCTTAAGGACAGCTATAGTTAGAGTAAACATACCAGAGCAGCAGTTATTCACAGAACAGCAAGCCCCAACTACAGCAACTGTGCAACTAGAATTAGCAAATGATGCCGAGAAATTATCTAAAACCCAGATACAGAGCATAGTCAATATACTTCGTGGTTATATTCAGAACATCAAAGAAGATCATATCTCCATAGTGGATACGCAGGGAAACAATTACAGTGCCTACAAAGAAGAAACTGAATCCGATGTCGAAGATTACATAGACGAAGTAGAAAAAATAAATACCAAAATGAAAGAGAGAATCACCAAGTATCTTGACGCGATTCTCGGTGCAGAAGATTATAAAGTCAGCGTCAGTGCCTCTGTTAGTAGAGAGAAAGTAGAACAGCAAGAAACCACCTACACTGAAGGAGCTGTAGGCTCAAGACAGACAGGCACAGAATACCTCAATCAAGGTGAAAACGCGGCTGTACCAGCAGCTGGTGGCACTAATGGCAAAAACTATTCTCACCAATCGGTTAATGAAAGCCTTTTACCAAGCTTTGAGCAAAAACATACAACATACCTACCAGGCAGAGTTACTGACGTAACCGTAGCATTAGCTTTAGATAAATCAGTTCCTTCAATGGTCTCATTGAAACAGCTTCAAGAAAGTGTAGCTGCCATTATAGGGCCAGATATAGATCCCGAAAATGTAAAAATCACCATCGCAGATTTACACGCGAAAGATCAGCTAGAAGCACCTGCAAAAGCCGTTGAGACCCCGCATGGTTGGTTCGACAGTATGGGGTTCTGGGGTAAAGCTATGACTATAATTGGCTTTATAGCTCTTGCCTTAATCGTCAGTTTATTTGGTTTAAGCTTTCTAAGTTCTTTTGCAAACAAAGACAGTCAAGCAGAAACAGATGTCTACCCAGACTTAGGCAATGAGTTCGAAGATGAGGTACCAACAAACAGTATCGAAGAAGATAATGATGCTGAGGACTATGGTGAAAAAGAAGCTTTAAGGCAGCAAGAAGCTCTATTAAAAGAGATGATGAGCCAAAGTGCACCACCAAAATATTTCGAGCAAGAACAAAGTAACATTTATGATAAAGGTAGTATGAGTAGTCCTAGTTTTGAACGAGGTGAAAGCAGACAAAACTCTCCTCTTTCATTAAGCGGCAGCGTTGGCAATTCAAACAACGAAGAGATTAGATTTGAATCCTTGTTAAATAATTTTGAAAGCGTAGCGAACAGAAAACCAGATCTGCTTGCTAAAAAGATTGAAGTTTGGTTAGATGAAAAATAACAATGACAGCGATAGAAGAAAAGAAAAACAAAAAATTAAAATCCTTAGCTTTAATTCTTAGATCGCTTGCCCCTGAATCGCAAAGAGCCATCTACAAACAGCTTCCAGATGAATTAGTTAGAAGAATAACTCAGGTAAGCCTAGATATAGATAAAGAACTAACTAAAGAAGATTGGGAGATTTTCACTCACTCTTGGCCAGAATTTTCGCATTTAATCAGTGGTGTAGTGCAAGAAACCCAATACGAACACTGCGTAAAATTTAAAAATAAAGAAAGACCAAAAATACAGGAATACCTAGACTATAGAATGGGGAATAAAAAAGGGAGACCTAATTTAAGTAGTTCAATTACCCGAATAATAGATAACTTCATATCCCAAAATGCTAATTAAAGCACAAAAAAGAAAAGCCACAACTTCAACAAGTTTTCAAAACCAATCAGCAGCTAGATCTGAGCAGCCTGAACAAGCAATGCCGCCATTACAGGATGTTCAGATCCCCCAGCAAGTACAAGCCCCAATTATTCAGATAGACAAAGCCGAAATTCAGAAAGTAGTCGAAATAGAAAAACAGGTAATGCTGCAAAAATTTGAGGCTGAGATAGCAGAAAAAAGAAGAATTGTTGAAACAGAAATACAGAGCAAACTTGAAGAAATAGAAATCAATTTAGCAAATATACAGAGACGTGAACATGAAATAGAGAGCATTTTATCTACAGAAAAACAAAACCTAGAAATCGAAAAAGCCGCTGAACAAGAAAGAATTCAGAGCATAGAGCAACAACTTCAAAGTCAACTTGAAACTGCTATTCAGCAAGGCTTTGAGCAAGGTTATCAAGAAGCTAAAACAAATTTAGATAAAGTAAGTAGTGAATTTGAAGAAATTATCCGCAATATCCATCGTTCCAAAGAACTGCTTCTTCTAGAGATAGAGCCACAAATCACCAGCATAGCCCTTGAAGTAGCTAGAAAAATTTTACAGAGGGAAAGCAGACTAGATGGCAAGCTGATTTTAGAACAAGTGCAAAGTGCTATTAAAAAAATTACTATTCGAGGCGGTCTCCTAGAGATAAGCATCAATCCAGACGATGCTCAACACAAAATCAAACTAGAGAGTGCTTTAGACAAAATGCTTGATAAAGAAGTTAGGTTAATTTTCAAAGAAGACCCAAATGTGAGTCAAGGCTCTTGTATAGTTGATACGCAAGGCGGCCAATTAAATGCAAACTTTAAGATTCAGATAGAGTCTGTTAAATTAGCTTTTGAGAAATACTTTGGTAAAGAAATAATTTCAATAGAAGCTCCAGATGAAGAGGAAATACTACCTGAACCAGAGGCGCTAACTGAACTAGATGAAATAATATTACCTGAACCTGAAATAGAAGCAGTTACTGAACTAGATGAAATAGTATTACCTGAACCTGAAATAGAAGCAGTTAACACAGAAAACCTCGACAATCAATTTATTTTCGAGAGTGCAACAATCATATTCAATCAACACAGCCCAAGTGAAACTTTCTCTACTGAAGCCCTAGAGTTAATGAACGAATTAGATTCAGCCTTCAATGGAAAACCAATTAGCAATTCCACAGATGAGCACATCGACCTTGAGACCCTATATACTGAGCTGGAATCGGTTTTAGGCGAAGAGCTTAATCATATTGAGATAAAAGCAGTAGAAGCAGAAGATCTTAATCATATTGAGATAGAACCAACTGAAGACCTTAGTCAAACTGAAAACTCTAGCGAGATTGAAGATAATAAAGAAATTCAAGAAAATAACGAGATTGAA
>JBJTTW010000151.1:0-1345 GCA_046080385.1 bacterium | reverse complement strand
TGAAGCTTCTCTAATTTCCTCAAACACAAATCTAGCTCCTCAAGAACCTTATAGAGTAATCTATTTAAAAGGGTCTCGGGGAGCTAGGCTTGAGGATTTATTGTTTTAGTAATTAAGCTGCTTGCTGCTTGGCAGTTTGGCAATGAGGACAAGTACTTGTCCATACACCGTTTGCTGAAAATTGTTGAGGACGACCCGTATTTACACCTGTAGTATCAAACCAGTCTAGTACTACCTGTTTTTTCTGTGCATCCAAAGACTTTATTATTTCTTTTTTCTGCTCAGAACTAAGATTATATTTTTCAGCAATCTGATCAATAGCTTCCACAGCTCCTTCACGAGTATTAATACCACTCTGCTTTAACAGCTCACCCAAAGTTTTCGTAAGACCCTCAAGAGATTTCTTGCCAGTTTGACCATCTTTGCTATCTATGCCATTTTTATAAGCAAAAAGTTTACTATCAAGATCTTTAAGGGAATTTTCTCTTAAAGATACTGCTTTTAGAGTCTTTTCTGGATCTTGACTATCAAGTGCTTCAGTCTTTGGCTGAAATATCTCTTTAAGAAAGCTTAATAAAGCTTTTCTCTCTGTGGTCTGAGGATTTGAAAGTGCAGTAGTAAAAGCAGCGCTATTAACTCCAAGTTCCTCACACAACATTAAACCACCCATAGCTCTCTCTGACATATTTCTTCTTGACATATTATTTCTCCTTTATTTTGTAAGATCTTTTAATTTTTTTCTAAAATCATCAACCTCTCTCCCCAATACAAGGAAAATCTTATTTTATTTTTGATAAAGAATTTGTCAACTCCCCGATTTACAACTTAATAAATTTAAACTTTTAGGAATCATAGTATTAATTTAATTAAGCAGTTTTTTGATAATATGTAGCAAGGAACTCGTTTGGGCTAGCTTTAAGGGCAGTATGTATTCTTTCGTTATTGTAATAATCAATAGTTTCTCTTAGCCTAGAAACCACCTCACCAACGCTGCTAGAGCAAGATATATCTCCTAAGTCTTCTTTGAATCCTCTGTAGTAAGACTCTTGAAAACCATTTCTCCAAGGACATCCTTTAGGGCTCATTGATTGTGAGATTTGATGATATTTTAAAACTGAAGTAAATTTTTCGCTACGATATTCACTGCCTTGATCTGAGTGAACTATACAAAGAATTTCCATATCTTAAATATGTAAAATCACTAGCCCACACAGTGTTTGGAGATATTACTTTTAGATTTTCTAATAAATTTGGTACTTTTGAATCTAAGTTACCTTTATCTTCTGGCTTGAAAGGCTTTAAGCGTTTGCGATTAAGCTGCATGTCATATTTACGCAGTACTTTA
>JBJTTW010000150.1:0-8684 GCA_046080385.1 bacterium | reverse complement strand
TTAATGCCGCAACTTCTGCTTTTAATTCTTCTATCTCTTGCAGAAGTCTCTTTATTACAACATCTCTTACTTCCATATTTACAGTAACTCATTCAATCGACAATTCCGTCAGAGCTTTACTCGTAATTTCATGAAATCTTTTTTTTTAACTAGAAGATGGGGTGAGTAATTACCTTCTGTGGACCTAGCTCTCACTTGGTTAACACGCCCCAGAAGCACAACAACCACCCCAAGGAACATCTTCGACGCCATCAAGCGGGACGGTTCCAGCCCCCCCCCAAGAAGAGAAGAAGTACCACACATATTATTTACCACCCAATGTAAACACAGAAGAGTTTGATTGATAAGATCTGCCGCCTGAGTGATTTTAATAAATATACTTGATTTGAACTAGCAAGTTTAAATTCAAAAAATTCTTAAACTAGGTAGATAGCTATAATTAAAGCTATGCTAAAAAAGTTACCCATAGGCAAGCAGACTTTTTCAGAGATCATAGAAGATAACTGTTTATATGTGGACAAAACAGCATATATCTACGAGCTTCTCTCTTCGGGATCGAAAGCACATTTTTTCAGCCGCCCACGCCGTTTTGGTAAATCTCTTTTGCTATCTACATTAGATGCTATTTTCAGAAATAAAAGACAGCTTTTTAAAGAATTATGGATAGATAGTTCTGATTATCTTTGGAAAGAGTATCCTGTTATTAATTTAGATATTTCTGCGATAGAAAAAGATACTAGTGAGAATCTATATAAGGGTCTTAAATCAGCGATATCAGATATTGCTGAAAATTACTCTGTGAAACTAGACTCTTCTGGCGGTCCGTCTAGAATGTTTCAGCTATTAATTAATGAACTCGCAAAAAAATATGGTGAAAAAGTCGTAGTTTTAGTAGATGAATACGATGACCCAATTATCAAACACGTTACTAGACCTGAAATGGCTGCGAAAAACAGAGAGGTACTCCATGATTTTTACAAAATCATGAAATCTGAAGATGCTAATCTCAGATTCATTTTTTTAACAGGAGTTAGTAAATTTTCTAAAACCTCTATATTTTCTGGGTTAAATAATTTAGTAAATATTTCGATGCAGGAAAAATATTCAGCTCTTCTCGGAATTACCCAAGAGGAATTAAATAGTAATTTTTCAGAATATATAGATTTAGTCGCTGAAAAGCGCTCCATTAGCAGATCTATGCTACTAGAGAAAATTAAATACTGGTATAACGGCTATAGATTTTCTGAATCTGAGATTAAGGTTTATAACCCTTTCTCTACCTTATGTTTCTTTAATGAAGAGAAATTTAATAATTTCTGGTTTGAAAGCGGTACTCCGACTTATCTTATAGAGTTAATTAAATTAAATTCCCCAAATATAGAGGAGTATGAGGGTGAAGCTACGATTATTGATAATTATTTAAAGAGTTATGATGTAGATAGTGTTCCATTGCTGCCTATTCTTTACGATACTGGCTATTTAACCATTAAAGATTTTAGTGTCAGAAATGACATAACTAGATATACCCTCTGTTACCCTAATTTCGAGGTTAAAAACTCACTTATAGAGAGTCTTTTAACAGTTTACATAGATGAGAAGAGACCAGAAAAAGCTAATGCTATAACTAAAGCATTAGAAGATGCCATCCTAGAGAATGATTTAGAGAAATTCTTATCCTTATTAAAACCTTTCTTCGCTTCTATTCCTTACGAGGTAATTCCTATAAAGAATTTAAATGAAAAATATTTTCAGCTAGTTTTTTATTTACTGATGCGTGTAACTTCCTTTAGGGTAAATACCGAAGATAGAACTAGCTCTGGGAGAATAGATTTAGTGTTAGAGAATGATTCTGCTATCTATCTCTTTGAATTTAAAGTGGATAGCTCACCTGAAGCCGCTTTAAAGCAGATTAAAGATAAAAAATATTATGAAAAATATTTAAATATACCTAATAAACAGCTTCACATCATTGGTATTAACTTTAACTCTCTAGAAAGGAATCTAGATGGGTATCTTATCGAAACTTTATAGTAATAAATACTCACCCTTTAAACTAATCACAAAATTTGATATCCTAGGCTTATGGAAGAGAGCAGCCTGAGCGATTTTAATAAATATACTCAGATTAATTTAAGTGATCTGAAAAATTTTTCAAATTTTAAATACGCAAGAAATCTTGTAGTCAAATCTAAAAATTTTGAAAGCTTGATGCTCTGCTTGTTACCAGAACAGGGTACTCTTAGGCATAATCACGGTGCTTCTGATGCCATGACTATAGTTCTTTCTGGCGAAATTAAATATAAAAACTATTATCCTGATGGTTCAGAAGTCTCTGGTACGCTGAGAGCTGGTGATGTTGAGTTTTTGCCAGCAGGTTTAGAACATGAGATTCATAATGAATCTGACGAAAAGTACGTATCGATTAATATCTATTCTCCTCCATTAGAAGCTAATCACAGCGAAAGTAATTTTCTCTATGATAATAATTTTGAAAATAATGAGCTGAGCTTTAAAGAGGACACAGCCTTATTCTTGAAAGGTCTTAATACTAATGCCACTCTAGCTGATGATAATTATAAAGAGACGATTGCGATTATTGGTGGCGGTTTCAGTGGAACTCTGTTGGCGACTCACTTATTAAGCAGTGATTTTAAAGTGGCGACTCGTATAGTCCTTATAGACAGATCACCAAGATTTTCTCGTGGCTTTGCTTATTCCACCAGTAACAGATTCCATTTATTAAATGTTCCCGCTGGGAATATGAGTGCTTTCCCCGATAATCCAAATCATTTTTTAAACTGGGCACAGAAGCGTGATCCAAACATAAATGCTAAGACCTTTGTGCCAAGAATGCTTTATGGTGAATATCTTGAAACTATCTTACACAGAGCGAATCTTGATAAAAAGCCTAATATAAAATTTATTAGACTTAATGATGAAGCTGTAAATATTGATAGCTTAAATAATCATGAAGCTAATATAAGTTTGGAAAGTGGTAAAAAATTCAAAGCTACTAAAATCATCTTGGCGACAGGAAATTATTTTCCAAGAAACCCTAAAGTAGAGAATGAGGATTTTTATTCTAGTAAATTCTACGCGAAAGACCCATGGTCAAAGGAAGCATTAAAAAATTTAAACGATGATGATGAATTACTCTTTATCGGCACTGGGCTTACCATGATAGACAAGGCTATTGAGCTAAAGATGAAAGGTCACAAAGGTACTATACATACACTTTCTCGTCATGGACTTCTACCTAATACTCATAAGCTAGACTTGGAACCGATTGAAATCAATTATGATGCGCTCTTGAAACAGTCTGAGCAAGCTGATTTTAGTTTACTTCACATACTTCATGATATTAGAACTAAAATAAGATCTCTCAGTAACAAAGAAAATTGGCGTCAAGTTATAGATAAGTTTAGACCTCACACGCAGCTTCTGTGGCAGAGATTAGATGATATAAATAAACAAAAATTTATGAAGCGCCTAAGGCATTTCTGGGATATTCATAGACACAGAATGGCTCCAGAAATAGCTTCTATTTTTCATTCGATGATTTCAGATGGCGAGCTTAAAATTTATTCAGGTAAAATACTGGAATATAAAATTAATGAATCAAGCCAGACTGTAGAGGTTTTATATATTGATAAAACTGATCAGCAAATTAAGAGCTTGAAAGTATCAAAAGTGCTGAATTGTTCTGGTCTAGAATTTGATTTCTGTCAAATAGAAGATCCTCTATTAAGTAAACTTTTAAATGATGGTACTATTAGACCCGATTCACTATCTCTTGGCTTTGAAGCAAGTGCAGACGGTGCTTTAATAGACAAAGACTCTAAAGTTTCAGAAGTTCTTTTCACTTTGGGACCAGCTCTTAAAGGTAAACTCTGGGAAACTACAGCGGTGCCAGAGATCCGTAACCAAGCTTATAAGCTTGTAGAATTCCTGAGTTCAGATCTGAAGTTAAATTATTAATAATTTAAGCCCATTATTAACTATACCAAAATACCATTTTAATCTGAAAAAGACTTTTATATGTCCCTTGCGCAGTCCTAGTTTCGGACTGCTTGGACTCAAAAGAATTTTCCAGAATGGTATCAGACTAGATTCTAGGATTTCCTAGAGAAAAGAGCCTACAAAGTAGCTTTGAAACTCTTTTGTGATTCTTGCTCCAGTCCTTGTGTGCATTAGCATCAGTCTTGTTTGTAACTCCAAGAATAGCTGAACATGAAATATTAAATTCTTGGGCTACTTGTGCAATACCATAAAGCTCCATGTTTTCTAAAATATGGGTGCGGCACTGTTGCCGAACTCCAATTTCTGCGTTTTCCCGAGAAACTAATAAATCCCCAATTTCACGACTAAATTCAGAGCTACTTGTAATCTCTAAAGAAGAAAGGCAATCCGCAATATTTAAATTATTAAGAAGCTGCAAACTAAATTCAGGGTAAGCTTTAGGTACGTAAGCCTGTTTTTTAAGACTAAGTGGCAGAGTTAAAGATACTTTATTAACAGAGAACACTGGCATTGAACTTATTTGCTGGGGAATAGTGCCATCAGGCATAGCAACCAATCCAGCAGTGCCAAGAAAATAAATTTTCTCTATTAAAACGGAGCCTTCCTTACTTTTTAAAATAAATTTTTGTAAATTTAATGCCGCTTGAAGATAACCAATACCCAAATGAATAATTTTGAACTTATCTTGACATAAATCAAGATACTTAGTTTCCTTTTCCCAAGCTGAACATACGAGAATCATATACCTTAGTCAATATTAGAACTTTAAAATTTATCATTTCTTTATTGATAATTATTCTCAATAATACTTAGAATAACAACAAGAGGGAGTTGAGAATAATTCTCACTTAAGATCAGATGGACGCATAGCCGAATAAAAACACCGAAATTAAAGCTCCATTAATGCCCTAGATACCAAAAACCTTGCTTAACGCAATTACTAGCCCTGAAACAACCAAGCCTTCAACTAATAATTCAAAGGCTAATTCAGTGCAGGCTAATTCAGTGCAGGCAAACAACACTTCAATTCAACAACTCGTTAATAATGCAGGTATTATTCCAGAAACTCGACTCAGAGAAATTCATAGGAATCTTGAAACGAATGCTTTGAAAGTGGAAAATTTCACTGCTAATACAGCTCTTTTTGAAATGATTATTGGAACAGCTTCTATGCTACTTGAAGGAAAATTCTCTGGTGATAATTTTATGTATATAGTAAATAGTGTCGCAGAATTATTAGCGAATAAAACGAAGAAGCTGCCTGAATCAGTTAAAGGACTAATGCTCAAGGGAGCTAAGTCATTGGGTCTTAATATAGACGATGATAAAAATTCGCTTAATAAACAATTCGAAAATAATGAGGACCGCATCATAGCAACCTATGTAAAGAGCTTATCCATATTAGGAATAACTGCTAGTGCTTATGACCACATCAGAACTAAAAACTCAATCCCTAAAACTTCAAAGACTTTAAGAAAAATATCTAAATTTGCATCTAGTGCCATAATGCTTATTCCAGCTCTACCTATGTTAGCGACTTACAGCACGAAGCACAGTCTTGCAGACCTAATGCTTAAAATTAAAACCAAAAATCCATATGCAAATAAGTTAAAACTCACAGCTAATCAAGATTTCACCTGCTTTAATGAAGCTCTATTACTTGGCGTAAGAAAATTATTAAGTAATGTTCTGCCCAATCATAAACGTATCATCGAACTCTCTGCTAGCTTAGTTTCATCTGTCTTAGGTATAGTTAATGCGAATGCAACGCTTTCTGGTAAAGAGGCAGAATCTGCTAAGAATAATTTCTTTAATAGCGAGATAATGACGAAAAAATTACCACAGAACTTATATCCAGTAGTACAAAAAAGCTTTGAATCGCTTGGCTTAAAACTCCCTAAACAGGATACACTAAAGACATTAGGCACAGTTATTAGTAATGAAATTAGACAAATTAATGAGAAAATACAGGGACACCAAATAGCCCTGCAAAATTAATATGAATTTAAAAGCTGAAATTATCGCCATTGGCACTGAGTTATTAATAGGTCATGTAGTGAATACTAATGCTACTTATCTTTCTGAAGAACTAAATGCACTCGGGATCAGTACCTATTTCCACACTACAGTAGGTGACAACCCTGAGCGCATAAAAATATGTTTAGACCTTGCTTGCTTACGTTCAGATTTAATAATAATCACTGGTGGTTTAGGACCTACTAGTGATGATATTACCCATGAAGTAATATCTGATTTTACGCAGAGACCACTATTTGAGAACCCCGAATTAAGACAGTTACTCTTAGATAAATTCCAAGCCTTTAATAAACCAATCCCAGAAATTAACTTCAGACAAGCCTTAGTACCAGAAGCTTCCACCTTAATCCCAAATCCGACTGGCACAGCCACGGGCATTATACTAAAGCATGGGAAAGCTGTATTAATCACCTTTCCTGGTGTTCCTTCTGAAATGAAAAATATGTTCGAGCATCACGTTAAAGCATTCCTCCGAAATGAGCTTAAACAGAAAGACTTAGAATCTGTAATAATTTCACGTAAAATAAAATTCTTTAATATCGGCGAATCACAGATGGCGGAGATACTTGGTGATGAGATCTTCAGCAGAGTAAACCCTAGCGTAGCTCCTTACGCTAATCTTGGAGAGTGTTATGTACGCATAACAGCTAAAGCAAAAACCAAAGAAGCTGCGAAAACACTGATGCAGCCAGTTATTACTGAAATAGAAAGCAAAATGCAAAACTATATCTATGCTTATGACGAAGATACAACAGCAAGCATTCTCGCAAAATACCTTATAGAGAACAAACTCAATATAGCTTTCGCAGAATCATGCACTGCTGGTCTTTTAGCTAAAACCATGACAGATATCTCTGGCTCCTCAGCCTATTTCAAGATGGGAGTAATAACTTACTCAAATCAAGCTAAAACAGACATCTTAGGAGTGAAAGCAGAAACTCTTTTAAATCACGGGGCGGTTTCTATAGAAACCGCTGCTGAAATGGCTTTAGGTTTAAGTAAAATTTCCAAATCTGACATAAACGTCTCAATAACAGGAATAGCTGGACCGGATGGCGGTACAGCAGAGAAGCCAGTAGGGACTATATTTATCAGCATTTTATTTGACGCAGAAATTGGAGTTTGGCAGCGGTCTCTACAGCTAGACTGGTTTTCTCGAAAATTAAATAGAGAGCAGGTGCGAGAATTAGCAGTGTTAAAAACTCTCTATGAGGTTTACCAAATGTTAAAAGCCCTTCCCGAATCAAGATCGCTGCCTAAATCGGTAAATCTTTAATATCAAATTCAATAAACTGCACACCTTGATTTCGTAACTGAGATTTAATATCCTCTATCACTAAGTCTGTATTTAACTTATCTTTATAGCCTGGCTCTAAATAAAACTCACGAATAGTCGCTAAATCTTTTTCAATAGTAAAGAAAGTAAAACCAAAAACTACTTCTTTCATAATAAAGACTAGAGCTTTAGATTCAGGTAAACCAGTTAATTTAATTAAATATTCAGACCAAGTTAAACCACTTTTTTGGTATTTCTCCATCCAGTGTGACCCGCCACGCATCTGCTGAATCATACAGAGATTACCCCACAGCTCAGCTAGCCTACCTAAATCAGTATCTGAATTAAACTCTTTTACTAAAACTGCCTCTAACAATATAAGCATTGTAAAATAAAATTTTCTTTAAGACAAAGAAAGATTTACAGAAAATGCTATAATCGTCCTTTGTCAATGCCAACATTACAACAATTAATTAGAAAACCGCGTATTAAGAAGAAAAAGAGGAAAAACGCTCCAGCCTGTGAAGGTAACCCTTTTAAGAGAGGCGTTTGCACTAACGTAAGGACAGCTACTCCTAAAAAACCTAACTCTGCGATGCGTAAAATCGCAAGGGTTAAGCTTAGTAACGGTATAGAGATTACGGCTTATATTCCAGGTGTCGGCCATAACTTACAGGAACACAGCGTGGTTCTAGTAAGAGGTGGAAAAGTAAAAGATTTACCTGGTGTTGGTTATCACATCGTAAGAGGTACACTCGACGCTCAGGGTGTTAAAGACCGTAAACAAGGTAGATCTAGATACGGTACCAAGATAGGTGGCGTACAAGCTAAGAAAAAATAATAAGGTAAATTAAACTATGCCACGTAAACCAAATTTCAAGAAAAGACCGACTACTCCAGATTCAAAATTCAACAGTGTTGATGTAGCTCTCTTCATCAACAGAATGATGACTTGCGGTAAAAAATCTCTAGCAGAGAGGTTATTCTACTCAGCTTTAGACATCATTGAGACTAAAATTAAAGATAAGCCATCAGTAGAGGTATTCAGAAAAGCCGTAGAGAATGTTACTCCAGTAGTAAAAGTAAAGGCTAGAAGAATTGGTGGGGCTACTTACCAAGTTCCAGAACCAGTAGATAAGCTTAAAGGTAGTGCTATCGCACATAGATGGATTATCCAATCTGCTCGCAAGAGAAGTGCTAAGACTTTTATCCAAAATCTAGCTAATGAATTATTAGAAGCTTTTGAGAATAAAGGTAAAGCTATTGAGCTTAAAGAACATACGCATAAAATGGCCGAAGCTAATAAAGCTTTTGCCCATTACGCTAAATCTATGTAGGCACTATTGCCGAA
>JBJTTW010000149.1:0-7106 GCA_046080385.1 bacterium | reverse complement strand
CTGTAATGGCAGCTATGGTATTGCTACTGTCTTTTAATTTCTCTGCGAGTGTTTTATTAGTGGTGGTGCCATCCGTGCCTTCAGACCCTTTAGATGAGGCATCTGCCACTAATTTCTTATCATTAGTTGTGCCTCCTATGCCTCCAATTACATCTGCACCAGCTTTTAATTTATCTGTGGCTGACTCATCTTCTTCGGAGGCAGATGCATCTGCTAGATTGTCTCCAACGAAGTAACCTTTTTGTTGACCCTGCGTTTTAGCTCTATTCGGATTATCTTTTGCTTCATTTGTTGCTGCACCTTGTTGTTCAGTTTCAGCCTCGCTTCTTAATTGCTGTGCCGTGGAGAAATGAGTGTCACTTTGACCACCTAATGCATTTGCTTGAGATTTATATCCAGAAGATTCCGTAACTTGTTGCTGTCCTTGTTGTTGTTGATTGCTACCAGTTAAAGCAACCCCCATGCCAGCGGTGACCATTGCTATACCTGGCCATATTGTGAAGGGTCCAGCTGCTATTAAAGCAGTGCCTGTTTGAACCATTGTTTGTCCAATTTGTTGTTGAACACCACCTTGTTGAACATTCTGTTGACCTTGGGACTGTTTCGCATCAGCTTCCAAATTTTGGAGAATTCCATCAAATTTTGCTTTAGTTCCTTTAAGCTCCTCATTCGTTGCAAGAGCTAATTTACCAACGTCGCTATTTACAATACTGTCTACTGCGTCCTGTTGCGTAAATTCTCTTGCTCCATTTACCCGAGTTGCTGCTTCCTCTCTTATTGCACTTAGTTTTGACATAGTGTGATCCTTTTGGTTTTATCTTTTTTCTTTTATCTTTTATCACCAGCCATGACGTTTTATTCCTCGCATATTCCTCTGCGCTTGAATTCACCGACAAGAGAGCGTGCATTCTTGAAGCCAGAACCTTCCCAGAGACTTTTAGCCTGGACATAATATCTATAAAAAGCTTTTCTGTATGCTCTTATGTGCCAGATAACAAATCTAGAAGCGACTTTCCCTGCACCACTATTTAGTGGTAAATTTTTTAAAACATAATCATCGGAAAATACTTCTTTAGCTTTTCTTAAAGTAACGGTATCTCTGAGATCTATGTATAGGCGGTTTGAGTAGCGTTGAATGCACTCATTAATACTTTCTTCATCAAGCTTGTCGAGATTATTTATAAATTTACTACTAGGTCTAGTTTCTATAGTTAACTTATAAATATCCTCGTCATGAGCAGTGTAGAAGACTTGTCCATGTTCTACATCAAATGATGCCCTGAGATGACCATCTGAGTCACTAAATTTACCTTTTAAAACTACGGTGCCACTATTAATGCTCATGCCACTTTCTAAATTATCTTCTATCCCACAGGCTAAGTTGAGAGCTTTGCGATAACTTGCACTGTTCATATATTTTTGTTCGAAAGCTTTAAATGGTGAATGAAAGCTGCTCTCTAAACTAGCTCTAAATTTAGCAGTTTGCTCTTTTAGAGTATTTAGAATCTTTTGCTTGTTTGGATTCTCAAGTATGTTTGTCATTTTATGTGTTTCCTAAATCTATCCTTTTAATTAACTAAATACTTTTTTGAATAGGTCTTTAGAGCTTGTATCACCAGCATAGCCAGTTCCAGAAGAATTAGTATTTTTTGTTGCGACTTTTTTCCAAGGTGCAATTTCACCAGCGGCTTTATAGTCAGACTCATATTTTCTGTCTTCGCTAAGATAACCACCTTCACCATAAAGAAAACCATTTACGGCATCTGCAAAATGCTGACCGTCATTTACTCCGTCACCATCTACATCGCCCCATTTTTTAATTACATTGATATAGTCACCTAATCTTTTCAGGGCAGCATCTTCTTCGCCTTTATTAGCAAAGCCATCGGTACCACTAAAAGCATTACTAAATTTAGTTAATAATTTATCTGCCTCATTAAATGTTGCTAACTGGCTAATATTCTCATCAAGCTCGGCTTTACTAGTCTCTTTTGTTTTTAATGCAGTGTCTTCCTTGCTCTTTGCACTGTCTTTTTCCGTTTGAAGAGAAGCAATTTCTACTTCTAGTTTAGCGAGATCAGCTTTAGCGGCAGCTACTGCATTTTCATCTACGACTTGTCTTGAGCTACTACCTTTTTTTGAACTTTCTGTAACCGTCTTCATTGGCGGATTATCAATCGTTGCTTGAGCACTAGCTTTCGCAGATTCTTTGATCTTAATACTTCTCTCTGCACCAGCCCGAGTCGCACTGTACGTTTCATATTCGATACTTGAAGTATTAACACTTGAAGCAGCTGTGCTTACGTTACTTTCGACTCTCTCTCTTAAACCTGTATCTATAGTCATATCTTTAACCTCAATTTTTCACTGGATAAGACTGTATAAATGTCTTTACCACTCAAGTAAATTTATAAACTAGCTGGGTTAAAAATTCGTTAAGAGACTGTATGCGATCTTTAATTTCTGGATTTTTGTTCTTGTGATAAAAATGCAGAACATTACCAGAACAGATATAAAGTGTTAGCAGCTTTTACTGCATGCCCTTGGAGAGTGATTCTTTCATCATCGTTCTCCATTTCATGAACTTCAGCTACTTGGTGATATCTGTTTCCTGAATGGAAAAATATTTTTCCTAGTTCATATTGAAAATAAGTTCTTTCTTCATCTGGGAGTTCTATGTTGTACATTTGATCGCGATGTTGCTCATAGCTAAGATTTTTTAAGCGTTCTGTTTCATAATCGTATGTTTTATCCCACATATATATGCCACCGCCAGATTTCGGTAACTGTATAGATGCGGTGAAGCTAAGATTCTCTTTTGGATCGAAGTCTATCCCGTATTTTTTCCAGTCTAGTAGATAATGATGGAAATCACAGTGTTTAGGTCCCATGAAATCTTCAAAAAACCAATCAGCAAGATAAATCTGAAATCCTGGTACTGCAAAGTCATCTACATATTTAATTTCACAAGAAAATTCTTTAGCTAAAGTCTCTTCAAGCTTTTTAAAAAGCTGAGGGAAATTTTCTTTTATGATTTTATTAGTTATTCGAGCATTATCGAAGTAGAGATGTGACTCACCTGGTCTTATGCAGTCTATATAACTAGCTACACCAAGACAGTAAAAAGGAACATCATCAAAAGGTGATAAAGCTCTAGATCTATCTATCCAGAACTCTTTCAGGCTAAAAAGCTTCTCCCTAACTTCTTTACACTCTTCTAGTGTCAGAAAATCTACATTCTCGTACATTATGAAGAAATTATACCCCTATTCTTTTTGGGGCTTTACTTCTTCACTTTCACTAAGAGTATTTATATCTTTAAAAATATCTTTAAAGCTTTTCAGCGGCTGACTATTACTGTTATTGAGTTTTGCTGAATATTTTTGATTTGCAGTGATGCGTAAATCATCTTTTTTACTAAAAAAATCAAAATTTTCGAAGGAACTTGACATTAAATATCTCCAATTTATTTAGATTTTTCAGTCTTGCTTTATCTGTACCATGGGACTGTTAAGTTTCTGTTAAATTCTAAATATCACGCCCTAAAGCCCATTTATTGTATATTTAGAAGAACGCTGAAATGAAATTTTCTGGAGTTGTGCATTGGTCGCTGATATTAAAGATTTTAAAATAGATTCTATGAGTTTCGGTCTGCATGCGATAGCCACAGATCCCGATTCTGGTATTAAAGTTTTTATCGAGAATGCCTGTCCTGGAGATGAACTCAAAGCGGAAATCTATGATGTCCAGAAGGATATGGCTTTTGCGAATATCACTGAAATAAGTTCAGCTAGCCCTCTGCGAGAGGAAGACCCGCGCTGTAAATTACATAAAATCTGCGGCTCTTGTCAGTGGCAGCATATAAAATACGAAGAGCAGCTAAATTTCAAGAGAATTAATCTCTTAGATGCTTTCAAGTTAAATAAAGTGAAGCTGCCTCGTGATGATTACGAGGAGGAGAATTACAACGACGCTTATGACAAGGGAAACATAGAAAATGAAGCTCACAAATCGCGTCAAAACATCTCAGTAAAAGGTCTAAATAATCCTTGGCACTTTAGAAATAAAGTCATATATCCAGTAGAGACAGTGAAAAGCACTGGTCGCTTACTAGCTGGTTATTATAAAACTAAATCGAACGACTTGATTAATATTAAACACTGTCCTATACAGTATTCTATCTTCGAGGAGCTCATGGAGGGCATTAAAGAGCTATGCTCTGGAGAAGGAATAGGGACGCCGCTTTTAAGGCATATACTTTTAAGATCTAGCTATGATGAAAATGAGGTGTTGGTCTCATTTATACTCAGAAAAAAACTTTTCAAAGCCCGTGATAGGCACGCGATTAAAAGAATCTTTGATGTAATTCTACGTGAATTCCCTGAAGTTAAAGCTGCGACGATTAATTACAATGATGACTCCACGAATGTCATTCTAGGAGAAGAGACTGAACTTGTCGCTGGTGACAGAGATTACATAATTGATAAATTAAAAGATATCCAAGTAAAGATCTCGACTAGCAGCTTTTTTCAGATAAATAATGAACAATTCTGTAATATTCTGGAATCCATCAAGTCTTTCATAGAACAGTCTAGAGGAGAGAATAACGAAAACACAGAAAATGGAGTTCCGCAACAGGATCTAAAAGAGACTGACACGCAAGGTACCCTTTCAAGCCTGAAAATTCTAGATGCCTATTCTGGCATAGGTAGCATCTCGCTAAGCCTCGCTAAAGCCTTTCCACAACACAGCTTCAAATCTTTTGAATTAAATAATGCCGCCGTTATTAATGCCAAAGACAATATAGAATTGAATAATTTAAACAATCTTAAAGTCGAGCTTGCGAGTGCTGAGGAGTACTTCAAAGAAGAACAGAATTTAGATTTCGATATAATAATTTTAAATCCCCCTCGCAAAGGCTGTTCTAATAAAATCTTAGGTAATATAAGCAAAAGTAATGCTAAGTGGATAATTTACCTAAGCTGTAACCCGAGTACCCTAGCAAGAGATATAAAAATTTTAGAGGAAACTGGTTTTAAATTAGAGGAGATAAAAGCCTTTGATATGTTTCCTCATACTTTTCATTTAGAGACACTTGTACTACTCACTAGGAATTAGATTTGGGTTGCTGCTCGCAAACCGCGCAAGTTACAAGGCTGAGGAGACATCTCAAACCACACTCAAAAACCGCTCTTCTAAATAATCAAGAATTATCTGCTTAAATTCAGCCGCTATATTATCTCCTTCTAAAGTCCTTACCTGTTTCCCTTCTATAAACACTGGAGCCTTAGGGCTCTCATTATCACCAGGTAGACTGATTCCAATATCAGCGTACTTAGACTCACCAGGGCCATTTACTATACATCCCATAACTGCTATCTTAAGTTTTTCAGCTCCGGGATACTTTCCCTGCCAAGCTTTCATATTCACTTGAGTAAATTCATTAATCTCTTCAGCTAATTTCTGGAAATAAGTATTGCTAGTTCTACCACAGCCTGGGCAGCTCGTTATAGATGGCTTAAAGAAAGCTATGTCCATAGCCTGTAAAAGCTCTTGGCAAGCCTGTACCTCCAAAGTTCTGTCAGCAAGAGGATTAAGCTTTTTATTGTCAGCGCTTGGTGTTAGTGACATACGAATAGTGTCACCGATGCCTTCACTTAGCAGAATCCCCATGGCAACTGAACTTGAAATCATACCTTTAACTGGAGTACCTGCTTCTGTTAGACCTAAATGTAAAGGAAATTTACAGGCAGCAGCAACACGGCGATAGATATTGATTAAATCCTGTACCTCAGACATTTTTACACTAATAATTATTTTCTCTTGCTTTAATCCCTCTGCTATAGCAAGTTCTGCTGATCTTAGGGCGCTTGCAGTCATCGCTTCGTAAATAACTTCTTTAAAACTTATTTTTTCGCTATCTGGCTTCTTTGCATTAATTTCCATAAAATCACTAAGCAGGTCTTGATCTAAAGAACCCCAGTTTACGCCTATTCGTACTGGCTTATCTAAGTCTTTAGCAATATTAATAATCGTCGAAAAATTATAATCATGCTTTTCGCCATAACCAACGTTACCTGGATTAATACGATATTTAGCTAAAGCCTCTGCACATTTCGGGTATTTTGCTAAAAGTAAGTGACCATTGTAATGAAAATCACCTACTAACGGAATCTGAAAACCCTGCTTATTTAATTCGCTTACAATCAAAGGTACAGTCTCCGCCGCAGCTTCATCTTTAACGGTCAGTCTAACGACAGCAGAGCCAGCCATGTATAATTCTTTTATTTGCTCTACAGTAGAGTAAAGATCCTGCGTAGGTGTATTAGTCATAGACTGAACTAATATAGGGTGCTGTGAACCCACACTAAGCTTATCAGAGAGAATAACTTGATATGTTTCACGACGAAGTTTGAAAGTATTCATAAGTCTTTAATTTTAACAAGTTACCGAAAATTAAAGCTGCGCGCATTGTTAGGGTATGAAAATAAGTGTAACAATGTAATTGTTATTTTGATCAGTTCAGGGAGTCGAGTTCAAATTTTAAACATTTAGCTGGTGACTTATTCTTGAAGAATAAAATATTTTTGCTTTATATTGTCCTTAAAATCTTCAGGTATCTCTTCCCAGCTCAGTAATTGAATAATGAAGGGGATTTCACTATTATCAAAAAATTCCTTCGCTTCATAAATTTCCCTATCTGTCGCATTGAATATAACACAATCAAGATCAGATCTCTGATTAGAAGTACCTTTAACACGTGAACCGAATGCCCAAACTTTTTTATTTGGAAGATACTCTGCAAAAGCATTACGTATTATTTCTAGATAATTGGACTTAACATCAATATTAGAAACAGTTTCACTCATTGCCATTTCTCTTTACTTATAGTTTCATATAGTTTTATTGCTTCTGAAATAAAATTTGGAATTATCTCAAAAGTGTCACTTGCTTTCTCCCCAGAATCCTAGAATCTAGTCTGAAGTTAAATTAAGAAAAAGAAGCTCATTGTATAAAGGTTTCAATAACAAAAAGTAACCTAAAACAATGAGCAAGTATAACCATATCACAGAGGCAATGCGTCAGAAGATAGAGGCGATGTTACT